>NZ_CFHJLR010000004.1:154891-236647 GCF_984348125.1 Thalassolituus sp. | reverse complement strand
CGACTTCAATTTCAGGCAAGCTGTTTTCGGCCTGAGCGGAATTGACAAGCGCGAGGCTCAGCGCGAGCCCAATAGCGATCTGTTTCATGATGTTTCACCCTAAAATAAATACCAATTGTTCGCTGTAACCCAAGTCTACAGCGACTGATGACGTGCTTTTGAGGCGCGATCAGGCGATTGGAGGGCGAAACAGAGAGGGGGGAATACCAGAGGTGAGGTTGGCCTGATAGTCGGCTTGTCCGTTTTCTGAGAATAAATTGGCCAAGTGTGAAGCGGCTCCGGTCAGAACGACAGAGCCGTGGCCATGACAATGGCAGCAATGGTGGCAGTCATATACAGACTGTCCGGGCTGATCGGGTGTCTGCTTGGCGAGCAGATTGTCGTTTTGGGTATCAGTGGCACTGGATTGGTGCGAATGGTCGAATTCCAAGTGCTCCGTCCCGAATTGATGAAGCTGGTGAACGTCCGCCATGGCAGCCACGGATTGCAGGGCAATCAGTAGAGCCAGTAGACAAGTTAAATGATGGCGGATGTTCATGTGAAATGTGGAGCCCTTATGTTGTCAGGTTCAAAACACTAGCTGCCATAGACTATCATATTATAGAAAAGTTCACCAAAACCGTTTCCGGTCAGGATTTCAGCTGCAAAATACGTCGTGCACCGTTTAGGACAACGACGCCAATAATGAGACCAATCACCAGATCCGGATAGCGGGAACCGGTCCAGGCGACCAGGCCACCAGCCAGGATAACCCCCAGATTGGCAATCACGTCGTTGGCGGAGAATATCCAGCTGGCTTTCATATGCGCTCCACGATTCCTGCTTTTGGCGATCAGCACAAGGCACAACACATTGGCCGCCAAAGCAGCCAGGCCCATACTCATCATCAGGACGGACGCTGGCTCGCTGCCAAACATAAACCGCCGCACAACTTCACTCAAAGCGCCAAACGCCAACATCAGTTGCAACCAGCCAGAAAAATGTGCCGAGCGCAGTTTCAACCGAGTGCTGCGCCCAACGGCATAGAGCGCCACGCCATAAACGGCGGCATCAGCGAACATGTCCAGGGAATCGGCGATCAAGCCAGTGGATTGCGCCCACCAGCCGATGGTGATTTCAATGACAAACATGATGCCGTTGATGGCGAGTAGCCATTTCAGAATACCCGATTCTTTTTGTGCCTCCTGTTGTGCATCTTCATGTGCTTGGGCGATGGCATCACTGTCTACGGGTGATGTGATTTCAAGCGTAGCGCCCAAACCAACAGAGTGCATCCGTTCCTCAATCACATCGGCATTATCCCCATGAAAGATACGCACTATGCGATTGGGGGTATCAAATTCCAGCGTTACTTTGGGTTCCACACTATCCAATGCCATGCGGATCACGCCTTCCTCCGAAGGGCAGTCCATCCTGGAGACATGATACTCGCTAACATAGCCGCCTTGGACGACGCTTGTGCCATCGGAAATCTGTGGTGTGTTGTCTCGTGCATCGCTGTTACAGCTAGCACAGCATTGCTCAGTCATATTAAAACGCTCTTGTTTTTTGCTGGTTATGCAGTTTAAATTCTATAGTCACTATAGAATCAAGAGTGAAATTGGTGGTTATGAAAATAGGAGAATTGGCGAGCGTTACCGGCTGCTCAATACAGACGATCCGTTATTATGAAAAAGAAAATCTGCTGCCCTCAACCCAACGCACCGAGGGAAATTTTCGCTTGTATGACAAAGCGGCCGTCGACCTGTTGCTGTTCATTAAACACTGCCGCAGTCTGGATCTCAGCTTGAAGGAAATCCGTCAACTATTGGCGCTCAAACGCTCGCCTGGCGCGCAATGTGATAAGGTGAATCGGATGATGGACGCCCATATTCAACAAGTGGAAGACCGCATTGCCGAGCTGACGCAATTGCGTAGGCAACTCAAAGCGTTGCGCCGCAGTTGCTCAAGCGACCGCACGGTGGAGCAGTGCGGCATACTGCAAAATCTGACCACCTAGTCAGAATCCGAAGCGGTAACATTGGTTTTCTGATCATTGGAAGTCACACGTCTACCCTGGATATCCCATTCCACCTTGTTCGGCGATTTTTCACTGAGGTCGGGCTCATGGCGCAGTTTCTGGCCAGTTCCAGGGAAACTGCTCGAGGCTATGTCCGTGTAGACAGGCGAGGCAAGGCATTGACGTAGATCGCTCATTTCGAATATTATGGACGAATCGAACGATATTTGGTGAGGTACCAGACCATGGACACACTTTCTGCCAATGAAGCCAAAACCCAGTTTGGTGACCTGCTGCTAAAAGCGCAACGTGCGCCAATCCAGATCAATAAAAACGGAAAACCGGTTGCTGTGGTTATCTCAATGGATGAGTACGAGAGCATTAAAGCGCTCAAGCTGAGATTGTTGCAGTCGAGGGCCACTCAGACCAAAGCTGATATCAAAGCAGGTAACACCGTTGATGGTGAAGCATTTTTTAATGATTTGGAATCAGGTCACCACGACTAGACGATAAAATTTCTGGGGGAAGAAAAATGTCTGCTGTCGAGCTGAATGCAGAACAACTTCAGATGGTAAAGATCATCCATGACCACGCCCTCCGGTTTCCTCTTACCGAAGCCGGGGATGAGCAATTATTGCAAACCTGCTACGACTACATGGATGTGTTCAAACGGGTGATGGATAGCACCTCTCACATCCAAATGGATTACATCTGTCAGCAATACGATGGCTTTTATCGTTTTGCCAAACTCATGGAAATGCTGGCACAGGGGATCGCCGATGGCATTGTCGATGTTCCCAAGGATCATTAGTCCCGCCAATACGCCATGTCAAATTACCGCTTAACCCCGGATGCTCAATCCGATCTTATCGACATTCGTCGTTTTACCCTAGACCGATGGGGAGAAGCGCAGTCGAAGAAATACCTGTTCGAACTCCGACAAACCCTTCACCTGCTGGCTGAAACCCCGTCCCTGGGAAAGCCCAGGCCGGATGTAGGGGAGGACGTGTTGAGCTTCCCCCACATCAGTCATGTCATTTATTACGTGGTTCATGCGCAGCAGTTGGTGGTGTTTGGTGTCCTGCACAAGCGGATGGTGCCAGTGAATCACCTGGATGGGCGCGAGGTGATTTAAATGTGGCTGACGATCGGGCCGCATTGAATCGGCACTCGCTATGGAAAATATCGAACGTATTCAGCTGTTATCCAGCACGGAAGTCGAAGAGTTATATGCTCGCCCAGAATTCAATACCCATGAACAAAGCCTGTATTTTTCATTAAGTCCGACAGAACGCGCCGCGCTTGAGCAGTTTCGCAATACCCAGACCCGTATCCACTTCATCCTGCAATTGGGTTATTTCAAGGCCAAGCAGCAGTTTTTTAACTATTCGCTCGATGAGGTCAGTGCCGATGTTGAATATATCGTTGCAACCTATTACAACGGTGCAGATGCGGCACAGTTCACCGGAAACCTCTCTCGTGAATATTCGCGTAAGCAACGCCAGGCGATACTGTCACTTTTCGACTACCGAAGCTGGTCGCCTCATTTTAGAGCTGAAATAGAATCCCACATCGGTCTGTTATTACGCTATTACCCCAAAGGGCACAGTGCTTTCCGGCAGTTGCTCGCGTTTTTCGATCACCAGAATTTAATCATTCCGTCCTATCGAACGTTCCAGGACATGTTCAGCCGCGCCTTTGCCGCCGAGGAACAGCGGTTAAATAACGCCATCTCTTCCATACCGTCATCAATCAGTGGCCAGCTTATGACGCTGGTGCGGCGAGATGATGGTATCACGGCGCTCAACATCATTCGCGCGGATCAAAAAGACTTTCAGTATACGGCGGTCAAATCGGAAGTGGACAAAGCCCTGCGGATTGAGGAGTTGTACGAGTTTGCGAACGGTTTTATTCCGTCTCTGGGGTTGTCAAAGAATGCCGTTCGCTACTATGCCGATGTTGCCGAACAGTATGCCGCATCCCGCTTACGTCGGCTGAGCAAACCGCAAAAATGGCTCTATGCTTTGTGCTTTGTTTACCACCGCTACCAACAGATTATGGATAATCTGATCGTTAGTTTTTGCTATCACACCCGCGCCATTATGGACGCCGGCAAGACCTACGCCTCAATGGCTCATATGGAGCACAGCTCCAAGGTGGTGACCGACTTTCCCAAGCTGGCCAAGTTTTTGAAGTGGTTCCCAAATCGAAACCCCAACATGAGTCAGGATGAACTGAATGAAGCAGCCTACAGCATGTTGCCCAAAGAGCAGTTTTCAGCCATGGCAGAGTTTCTGGAAGGCAAATCTTTCGATAAGAAAGCCGCCTTGTGGGAGTACTATGGAAAATCTTCTCGCATATTTGCACTGTATCTTCGCCCGATATTTACAACAGTCAAGCTGGAGTACTACAAGGAAAACAGCTACATCGGCGAATTGATCAATCTACTGAAAGCGCATTATGCCAGCGGGAAAAGTCCATCGGATTTAAAAATTTGTGATGACCTGGGGTTTACCATCCCCAAAAACATGAATCAATATTTGAAGCGGGAACCGAATGACACGCACATCGATCCGTACCTGTTCGAGTTCTTTGTTTACCAGAAAATTTATCATGAGATTGACCGTGGCCGTCTCTATTGCAATGACAGTGTCTCTTACTGTGATATCGATACCGATCTGGTGGACGACGCACTGGTAGACGATGTTGAGAAGATCGCGGCGGAGTTTGGTTATCCCAAGATACCCATCTACTGTGATCAGCGACTTGAGGAGGCGCTTCAGGAGCTGAACAACGCCTGGGAGCGAACGACTCACAATATCCGTGAGAATAATAATCATGGATTCAGTGTTCGAGAAACCAAGACCGGACAACAACACTGGAGTTTGCTCTATGACAGTGTTGAAAAGCTGGATGATGCGTTCTTTAAAAACCTGCCCAAGGTGGACATTGCCAGTATTGTCATGTTCATCGGCGATCGGATTGGAATGTGGAGCGCATTTACCCACATGAAAGATCGCTACACCAAGCGGAAAAAACCGCTGCCTCTGGCGATCAACGCCTGCTTGTTATCAGAGGCGTTTGGGTTCGGTACATTGAAAATGGCTGATATGTCTGACCTGGAAATCAGCCAGTTACGTGCAATGCGGGAGGATTTCGTGCGGGTGGATACGCTATGCGCCGCCAATGAAATTGTCAGTAACCACATTCATTCGCTTCCCATATTTAATCAGTGGAATTTGATGGATGAGAAAGTACTAGCGGATGCGGATGGACAAAAATTTGCGACCACAGACAGTACAATTCAATCCCGTTACTCCAGGAAGCACCTTGGCAAAGGCCGTGGTATCTCACTCTACACGCTGCTCGCCAACTATGTGGCAGTTAATGCGAAAAATATCGGCCTGAACGAGTACGAAGGACATTCGCTGTACGATATGATCTACAACAACAAAACCGATATTGATATCCACATGGTGACCGGTGATAACCATTCATTGAACAAGCTGAATTTAGTCACGCTGGATTCCATCGACGTGGATTATGTCCCCAGCATCAAAAATGTGCGAGACGCTGCTGACGATATCTATACCGCTGAACCGTTAGACTATGACACCGGAATCCTCAAACCCAAGGGCGTGATCAATGTTGATCGTATCCGCTCACAACGTCGAGGTGTCATGCGGGTATTACTTTCACTCATCATGCAGGAGAACACCCAGAGCAATATCATCCGTAAGCTCAACTCACATGCCCGTTATGCCAGGCTCAAAGCCGCGCTGTTTGAATATAATACCATCTTCAAGAGTATCCATGTTCTCAATCTGATTGACGATATGGAGCTCAGGAAAGCAATCCGAAGCGCCCGTAATCGCACAGAGGCCTACCATCAGCTTCAGAGCAATATCCGGAAGACTTATAACGGCATCTTTCAAGGCAAAAGAATCGTCGAAAACCGGGTCAGTGCCCATGCTGCCAGGTTAATCGCCAACTGTATCGTGGCCTACAACAGCATGATCTTGAATGCCGTGTACCAAAGGATGCTGGCCAACGGCGCGCCTCAAGCGGTCATCGATGAATTTATCCGGATTTCACCGATTGCCTGGACACATACGTTATTTACAGGTCGGTATAACTTCAAGAAAAGCAGCGGGAAAATTGATGTAGACGCGATGGCAAGGATATTGGAGGATCATGTGAAACAGCATTTTTGGCGTGACGATGGGCCTCAGAATTGATGATAAATTGGTCGTTTATGCAAACTTGTCAAATTTGTCGGTTCTTCCACAGGACCCCTTCAAGGGGGCTAAAGTGCTGACAGGCGGACAGTTTCCGCTCAGCCGCAGAACACCAGCCGCACACTATCGAGTACTAACTGAGAGCCCTTAATTGCCTCAAGAACGGCGTCACGCTCTGATTCAATCGACGCAACTTCGGAACGTGACACTGAACCGCTTCCTTTTGCCAATGCTTCTAGCCGATCAATTCTGATCTCATACGCTTCAGCTGCCTTTGCTGACGCCCGATCTACCATCTTACCAAGCTGGCCCATGCCCATTTTCTCCAGCTTGCTGATCAGAGGTCTTACCTGGGCTTCTTTCTGTTCTACTAAGCCACGGGCCGTGCCACGCTTCAGAGGCAAAACAAACTGCCCAAGGTCAGGCTCGTTAACCTTCAGGTCACCGGTCGGCGTCATAGTCAGATGCATAGCGTCCGGTGGCAGGAATCGTTCGATCTGCAGAGCGCGAGCAGCGGGACAGATCGCAGCAAACTGCAACTGAATAAAGCAATCACCGGTTGTGAAGTCGTGATTTTCGATATAACCAACAGCGGCATTGCCGACAGGACTGGTTGTAAGAAGCTCAAGCGCCTGATCAACGAATGGATGCTCCCAGCTCAGGAACTGAACATCATCCCGGCTCAGGGCGACGTCACGCTGAGTCGTCGCCATAAACCCATCTTCAGGCAAGTGCGGCAGGTCTGGCACCAGCATATGATCGCCCGGCGTGATAGAAATACACTCACCGCCAAGATCTGCAACCTCTAAGCCAAACGCGTCGGCGAACAATTCGATGAAGTCGTTCAGTTCAGCTTCATCTTCAATGTGCTGAATTGCCATAGCCTGCGCTTGCTGGCGTGCACGCCCGGGCGGGCAGGAGTGAATTTCGAGCAGCCTGTCGCGGCCCTGTTCGTACTGTGCTTCGAGAGCCTTACGTTCTGCAGAAATTGTCTCTGCCAGAGAGTCGGCCGATTCATCAGCAAGCACCACCGCCTTAACCTGGCCTTCATATTTCTCCAGAAGAGGCTGGGCGGTAGGGTTAGGGTGACTGAAGCAGTCGAATGCCTGATTCAGCAGCGAGGCCCAGCGTTCAGTGGCGTGCCCTTCGAACACTGGGATGTGAATATTGATGTCTTTTTTCTGACCAATGCGGTCTAAGCGACCAATGCGCTGTTCAATCAGATCACAGTTAAATGGCAAATCGAACAGGATCAACTGAGATGCGAACTGGAAGTTACGCCCCTCACTGCCAATCTCAGAGCATATAAGGAGTCTTGCACCTTGTTCCTGATCCGCAAAGTAAGCCGCGGCACGATCGCGCTCAACCATATCCATATGCTCATGGAACACTGAGCAAGGGACGGCGTGTTTCTCCCACAGAAACTTTTCAAGATCGAGTACTGTGTCTGAATCATGCGTTATCAGAACGAACTTCTCTGACTTATTCTGAGCAAGCACATTAAGCAACCATTCAACGCGACTATCCACGGAACACCAGTCATAAAGGCCTTGCTGCGGATGCAACTGATCTGGGCTGTCGGCAAAATCTGTCGGCAACGGCAAGCGAACGATATCAGGAAGTCGCGAGGGGAATCCGGCAACGCCGTGGCGGGTGTTTCGGTAAAGTGCACGTCCCGGACCGAAGCGATCAATAAGTGCGTTGAGAGCGCGCTCATCAGATTCTCTCTCATGGTCAGCGATACTGCTATCCAGCAGCGCTCGCTGCTCGCTTGTCAGTTCATCACCAGAGTCGAGCGCTGAAGCCAGCTCAGCGTATGGTCGATACTTATCCTGCTGTTCGAGGAAGGCCGCCAGAGAAGGATAACGATCCGGGTCCAGCAGGCGAAGACGGGCATAATGACCCTCAATGCCGAGCTGTTCAGGAGTTGCCGTCAGCAGCAGAACCGATGGGGCGATATGTGAAAGCTGCTCCACCAGTCGATAGCCGTCGTCCTGATGATCCTCAGACCATGACAGATGATGAGCTTCGTCGACAACAACCACATCCCAATCTTCGGAAAGTGCTTCGGCTGCTCCAATATCAGTAGTCGCCAGCGACAGTGGGCATATGAACATCTGCCCCGAGGAAAAACCATTTCCCTCGATGAAGTCGGCCTCAGTCGCTACATTGAAGTGAAGGTTGAAGCGGCGGACCATCTCCACAAGCCACTGATGCACAAGGTGATCGGGCACCAGAATAAGGACCCGCTGCACGCGATGCAGTCGGATCAGACGATGCAATATCAGACCTGCTTCGATGGTTTTACCGAGCCCGACTTCATCGGCAAGCAGAACGCGAGGCAGCGCATCCTGAGTAGTCTGCTCTGCAATGTGCAGCTGATGTGGCAACAGGTTAGTGCGCGCGCCCAGCAAACCGTAGTAAGGGCGGCTACGTAACTCCGCGATTCTGGAAAGAGCAGACTGCCTCAGCTCGAACAGATTGTTATTATCTATCTGCCCGGTAAACAATCGATCGGAAGGCGCATTCAACTGAATCGCAGCGGCTAGCATGGTTTCAGGGATATCCCGGTCGCCATTGCCGTAAAAGAGAATATCGTCTATTTCGGTGACTTCAGCAACTGTAAACAAGCTACCATCCTGAAGTGGAACTTCATCTCCCGGTGCAAACCGGATTCGGGTGAGGGGCGCACCCTGAATAGAGTATGTTCTCGATTCATCCGCGACAGGGAAGTAGACGGTGACCATTCTGAAATCGACACTTTGAATAAGCCCCAATCCCAGATCTGTTTCTGCTTCACTGATCCATCGCTGACCAACTGCGTACATAAATATCGGCTACCTGATTTTGAGACAATCGTGAGTGACAGCGGTGCTGTCTTTGGGGCGCGGAGTGTAACTCATGAGGGCGGATTTTCCCATGCTCAGGAATGAGTGACACACGATTATCCGGGTTTAACTTTTTAATCGCTTAGCCGATATAGTATTGAGAACCAACTAGGATATGGAAACAAGGAGGCGGATGTGGATACCATCCAATCGATACTCAGCAATTCAGTTGCACCAACACGCTCATCTCTGCAGATTGAAGCATCGCATGCCCCCATCCAGAAGACTGAAATTGCAGCAGCCAGTAACTCAGTACAACACTCGCCACAGGTCTCTTTAGGGGATGCGAACTTCAAAGGGAGCGTGGATCGATCAACCTTGCCCAAGGACGAACAACAAGCACAGGCTTGATCCACTCGGCGCTGTACTCAAACAGGTTTCCGGGCGGGCTGAGATCAAATACGAATACAACCGTTACTAAAACGCCGACGATTTTCTGTGCTCAGCAGGAGTAAGGATTACGGAAAGCCCTCAATTGAGTACGTTGCGTACTACATAGTTCGCGCGAAGGTTATTTCCGCGTCCCTTACAAGCATGCTATTTCCGATAATTGTTATTATCGGAATATAATAAATAGGAGAAATTGAGCGGTCTTTCGCGAACGGTTCGGCCACGAATCCGTATCGATTTGTCTTAGCAATGCCTGGACTAAATTCCCCCTCAATCCTTCATTCCAACCACCACTCAAGACGCATTCAGCCACTCGTGCTTACCGAAATAAAAACGCCCCCTGATTTTGAGCATGTGCGCGTCAAACGAATGAACTACGGACTTAACGTTTTATCTTTCAATTAGTTAGCTCATTCTTCTAAGTCACTTTCTACCACCAAACTCAAAAGCAGAGCTGACATCAAACATAAGAAACAGCGCCGCAATGCCCCGTAAGAGCGCCTGATCTGCCAGTGAAATTCAGGCCTTGCTACTTCCGATAATTTGAAGCACAGTTAAATCCACGAACCTTCACACCACCAAACTTTATGACGACAATATGAAGACTGAGTATCAGACGCCGACACCACTCATCGACCAGCTCGACGAGATCAGCAACCCCTTGTCGTATGCGCGAAGAACTCTGTTTACATACGGAACCAGCCCATCGGATGCCTTTGATGATCTCGTTCATACCATCACCTTCTTGCAGGCATATAACGGATCTACAGCAACCTTTAACAGTTATCGGCGCGAAACAGAGCGCCTACTTCAATGGTGCTGGACGATTCAGAAGAAATCGCTCGGCGAACTCACCCGACAGGACCTTGAGGCGTACGTTCATTTTTGCCAGAACCCGCCCAAGACCTGGACAGGATCTGTTCAGGCACCACGGTTTCTTTCAAAAAACGGAGAACGCACGATCAACCCCAAATGGCGCCCGTTCGTCAGCAAACCAGACAAGCTCGGTAACACCCCCTCGATGGCTCTGTCGCAGAAATCACTTCAGTCGCTCTTCGCAGTTCTGTCTACCTACTTCAACTTCCTGATCCAGGAAGACTACCTGAAGCTCAATCCCGTCAGTCTGATTCGCCAGAAGAGTAAGTTTTTGCAGCGTCACGCGTATCAGGAGCCTGTCAGAAGGCTCTCGAATTTACAGTGGGACTTCATATTAGAAACGGTTGAGCAACTCGCTGAAACCAACCCAGCTGAACACGAGAGAACTCTTTTTGTTATGAAATGCCTGTTCGGCATGTACCTCAGGATCTCGGAGCTCGTCGCTGACGAGCGCTCCGCACCTGTCATGGGTGATTTTCAACAAGACCAGGACGGTAACTGGTGGCTGAGAGTGGTTGGCAAAGGAAACAAAGCGCGAATGGTTACCGTATCGGATGACATGATGTCCGCCCTACGCAGGTACCGGACACACCTATCCCTACCTCCATTACCTTATGTTGGCGAGCAGACACCATTACTTCCCAAGCTCAGAGGACGCGGCCCAGTTACCAGTACCCGTCAAGTGCGTTATCTAGTGCAGAAATGTTTCGACCTGGCCTACGAGCGCATGTCAGAACAAGGGTTGAAAGAGGAAGCGCAGGAGCTGAAGGTCTCCACAGTTCACTGGTTGCGACACACTGGAATTTCGGAAGATGTGAAATTTCGACCCAAAGAACACGTACGTGAAGATGCAGGTCATGCCAGCATGGCAACGACAGATCGCTATATCGACACCGAGATGCGTGAACGCCACGCAAGTGCCCGCCACAAGAAACTTAAGCCCGAGCTGTAGCTGTGAGCGCGGCAAAGATGGGTTAACCAGGCAATAAGCTTGAAGGGCGACCGGCGCCCTTCAGTGTTTTACAGGACCGGTCAGTGCATGTACTGACCACCATTCGCAGACACATTCGTCCCGGTAATGAAGCTGGCATCTTCATGCGCAAGAAAACTCACCACACGAGCAATATCTTCTGGTTTGCCGAAGCGACCAACCGGAATATTCTTACGAATACCCTCACGGATTTCTTCAGGCACTTCCATAATCATTGGCGTGGCGATGTACCCAGGGGAGATAGTATTAACGGTCACCCCTTTGCTCGCGACCTCCTGAGCAACAGCTTTAGTGAAACCATGCATGCCTGCTTTAGCCGCAGAATAGTTGGCCTGACCGAATTGCCCTTTCTCGCCATTCACTGAGCTGATGTTAATGATTCGCCCATAGCCGTTAGCGAGCATGTCATTCACTACCATGCGCGTCATATAGAAAACAGAAGTCAGGTCGGTATTGATAACATCAACCCACTGCTCCTGATTCATTTTCCGCAAAGTGGAATCGCGGGTGATCCCGCCGTTGTTTACCAGAATGTCGATCGTTCCGAAGTCGCGCTTAATCCCTTCAATGCAAGCCTCACATGATTCCCACTCGGTTATATTGCCGAAAGCTACGGGTATATCGTACCCCTCTGCCGCCATCTGCTCTTGCCACTTCTGAGCTTTTTCATGTTTGCCGCCCGAGTAATACCCTGCAATCACCTGATAGCCATCATCCACAAGCTTCTTGCAGATGGCTGATCCGATGCCACCTGTACCACCAGTAACGAGTGCAATACGCTTCGCCATTTCATACTCCTTCAGTTCACTTAGTGCTGGAGACATATTTATCGTTCACTAATGAAACTAGTGTTACCCTGTTCCTTTGTGAACCTCAGTGGCTGAAATAGTCACTAGTCGCACCGGGTTGATATGGCAATGTTGTCACTGTCATTGCGGTGTAAATACTTATGGCCTGCTCCGACGTATTATGACTCTGCCCAGCGCTCCGCTATAATGCCGCGTTTTGCACCCACCCCTGGTCTGTCATGAAGTTTGTTGTAAAGCTATTCCCTGAAATCACGATCAAATCCAAATCTGCCAGGAAACAGATGACCAAGATTCTTCGCCAGAATCTACAGGTTCTGTTTCGTCAGCACATGCTGTCTGCGGATGTTCAGAATAAGTGGGATAGCCTGCTGATCATCATGAACCAGGAGGACGACGTATCCAGGCGCAAAGCCATCGATATTCTGAGTCATACTCCGGGTATCGGCTTTTCACTTGAGATTGGCGAATACGAATTCACCACCCTCGACGACGCCTATCAACGAGTCAGAGATGAATACCGCGAACGAGTAGCTGGAAAAAGCTTCTGTGTACGCATTAAGCGTGCCGGGCACCACGATTTTACGTCGCATCAGGCTGAGATCTACATGGGTGGCGGCATATTAAAAGAGACAGATGCTGCCTCGGTCTCACTTAAGAATCCAGAAGTCGTGGTCAATGCTGAGATACGCAATGACCGGGTTCAGGTGGTGCGCCAGCAGATCAAAGGCCTTGGTGGGTATCCTTTGGGTAGTCAGGGAGATGTTCTTTCTCTGATCTCAGGCGGCTTCGACTCAACGGTAGCCAGCTACCTGATGACCCGACGCGGGCTAAAAACTCACTTCTGCTTCTTCAACCTGGGCGGCAGCGCTCACGAAATCGGAGTCAAACAGGTCGCTCACTATCTCTGGAGCACGTACGGCGAGTCCCACAAGGTTAAATTTGTGACAGTGCCTTTCGAAGAGGTTGTGACCGAGATTCTGACCAAAATAGAAACGAGTCAGATGGGCGTCGTACTGAAACGAATGATGTTCCGTGCAGCTTCGCGCGTTGCTGATGACCTTCGCCTCCCTGCCCTCGTCACGGGTGAAGCAGTAGCTCAGGTGGCGTCTCAGACCATCACCAATCTTGCGGTCATCGACCGGGTAACTGACCACATGGTACTGCGCCCACTGGCGGCCATGGATAAGCAGGAGATTATCAATACCGCCCGACGTATCGGTACAGAAGCTTTCGCAGCTAACATGCCGGAATACTGTGGTGTAATCTCGGTCAACCCGACGACGATGGGCGACCGCAAGCGTGTCGAAGAAACAGAACTGGATTTCGACATGGCTGTACTCGATGATGCGATCAGCCGCTCTGTCACGCAACGCATCGATGAGGTAATCACAGAGGCGGAAAGTGGCCTGGAAGATGTCCCTATCGTTGAAACCCCCAAGCTCAACGACGTCATTGTTGATATCCGCCACCCGGCCGAATCAGCAGACAACCCACTTGAGCTGACGAATAACCGCGTACTTGAAATACCTTTTTACGAATTGGAGTCAAGGCGCGCAGAGTTCGATGAAACACACCGATACCTGCTCTATTGCCAGAAGGGCACCATGAGTCGCATTCACGCCCATCACCTGAACATCGACAGCAAGATCGCGTTCGGAATTTTCAACGAGCCCGATATCCGACGCCCACTCGCTGACGCACAACAGAAGGAGTCTACCAATGCCTAAGGTCGTGAGTTTTAACATCAACGGGGTTCGCGCACGCCCACATCAGCTCGAAGCCATTCGCGATCAGTTAGCGCCCGACATCATTGGCTTACAGGAAACGAAAGTACACGACGAGCAGTTCCCAATCGATGTTGTTCAGGAAATCGGTTATCACGTTGAATTCTTTGGTCAGAAGAGTCATTACGGCGTTGCCCTTCTCAGCCTCAATGCTCCGGAGTCCGTTCAGAAAGGTTGGCCATGGGACGACGACGAAGCTCAGAAACGATTGATACATGCGGCATACCGCATCGACGGCGAGCTCTGGCATGTGATTAATGGCTACTTCCCGCAGGGCGAGAGCATCCATCACGAAACAAAGTTTCCGGCAAAACGTAAGTTCTATGCAGATCTGATGCGTTACCTGAATGAAAACTTCACGACCAGCGATAACGTCCTGATCATGGGTGACATGAATATCTCACCTGAAGACACTGATATCGGTATTGGCGAACCTAACCGTAAGCGTTGGCTAAAGTCCGGTAAGTGCAGCTTTCAGCCTGAAGAGCGGGGGTGGTACGAGACACTGCTTAGCTGGGGTGTTCGGGACGCGCATCGCAAGATCCATCCGACTGACAACAGCACCTTCAGCTGGTTTGACTATCGGTCAAAGGGATTCGATGACGAGCCAAAGCGCGGCCTGAGAATTGATCATATCCTGGTAACACCGTCTCTCTATGAGCGCTGCATAGATGCGGGTGTGTCTTACGACATACGGGGCACAGAGAAACCATCGGATCACGCCCCTATCTGGGCTATATTTGAATAGTTTTCTGCGAATAGGTACTGAGATTAAGGTAGTAACCTACCTTAATCCCGCCTTTTGCAGATCCGACAAATATGTCAGCCATTGAGAGGCAATAACCGCACTGTCGGACTTTTCGCTGGCTCGCTGAAACCACTCCCTTGCACTCGCGGTGTCGCTACCATTCAGAGAGCACTGAGCTACCGAAATCATAGTTAAGCCTTCAAGTTTGCGGGTATGTGACCTGGACAACTCCCGAACCAGATCGCAATCGCCGTCCATCATTGCCAATTGAATGGCCTCATTAACAGATGACGAATCGTTTGAAACCATGGTTTCAGCGGCTGCAGCCAGATCGCGGGCTTGTCTCTGGTACGCGCTCAACAGACGACGTTCATCGTCCAAGTCTTCTTCAGAGCTGCCCTCCACTGAACTCAATTCTGAAATTCGTTGTTCCAGATTGCGTGCAGCCCGTGCCGGCATGTCCTGCGCACCCTGCAGCTGAATCATCAGCAGCTCTTCACTACTCCCTGCAATCAGACCTCGCTGATGGGCGATCTCAAGAGTCGCCAACTGCTGAGCCTGTTTTTCCTGAAACTGCTGCGCTGCTGCCAGCTGAACCCAGTAATTCCTTTTGTCAGGCGCACGCTCAACGAGCCGCTTCATGGTAACTTCTGCTGCCGCGAAATCACGGATCTGGAATTCAGCCGCAGCTCGCATAGTCAGCCAGTTCTCGGGAATAGATGTCGCGTACGCTTCAGCCTGAACCAGCCACGGCAGAGAATCCCTCCAGCGTTCCTGTATCTGATAGGAAATAGCGACTATGACATACGCCTGAGCGGCATGATTCAAACCTTCGCCAGCTGGCGCTTCAAGCGCTGGCACCAGCACCTCACGAGCTTTCTCTGGCTGACTGTCAATCAGGTACAGCTGGGCAATTGCAGCTGCGAGTGCAGACCGCCGAGTGCCTTCCAGAACGTCTAAGGATAACGCTCGCTCATAGGCTTTGAGCGTATCTTCGGTCTGATCAAGGAGCTGATAAACCTGGCCACGAAGCTGAAGAATCAGCACTAACCCCAGCCCCGAATCCCAATCATCGACAGCATCCTGGGTTTCTGCCAACGCCTCCTGATAGGACTCTTCTGCAACCAACTCCTGGGCCTTCTCAAGCAAACGATACTGCCTTTCAGACAAAGTCGAAGCCTGAACAGTCAGCCCCGAACAGAACAGGCACACGGCAAACAGAATATAAATAAAGCGGCTCATTGCAGTGAAAACTCCAATGTCTGGGTCGCAGTTTGTGTCACCGCTTCTCCGTTAACCATTTTGGGCGAGAAACGATAACGATACATGGCTCTCATAGCTTCCCGTTCAAAAACGCCCTGAGGTTCAGCCTGAATGATTTCTACATCACTCACTGTACCGTCCGGTCTGATCGTTAGTCTCGCTGTCACGCTGCCTTCAATATTCCTCATTTTAGCTCTGGCCGGATAAACTGCAGGCGGGCGAACCAGGGGCGCGACCTCTGCGTCGGCAACCGACACGCCATCCAGCAAGCCTGATGACGACACGAGATCGCCAACACTCAGATCAGGACTGAGCGGACTCAGGCTCAATGGCGGTGCTGTCACAGGCGCAGGTGTCTGATCCTGAGTATTCGACTGCGGAGTCACCGGCGCTTCAGGCGGTGGTGGCGGCTTTTTACGCGAGCGCGTTTCGGAGGCCGAATCCTGACGTCGACTTGAGAAATCGACCAGAACAGGCTCTTCACGATTCAGCGAAAAATCATCTGGCGGTACGACCATGACGGCCATCCCCAGAAACAGGAGTACCGCGACAGATACGCCGCCGACAGCAGCGATCAGAGGTTTAATCGACATCATTCTGTTGCTGCTACCGAGATATCCGTAACGCCAGCGAGACGCACCTGATCCATCACTTTTACGAGTATGCCTGTCGGCGCGAACTCATCTGCCTGTATAACAACTGCGCCTTCAGGGCTCTCTGCTTTGAGGCGCTCTGTGTTGGCGCGCACGGCGCGGAGATCGACGGAGCGTTTATCGATCCAGATTTCACCGTTCGCACGAATCGCAATCAGGATGTTACTGCCCTGTTTGCTTTCAGCGGTACTGGCAGTCGGACGGCTCACCGTAACGCCGCTTTCTTTCACGAAAGAGGTGGTCACGATGAAAAAGATCAGCATGATAAAAACGATATCCAACATCGGAGTGATGTCGATATCACCTTCCTGCCCTTCTGAGGCAACGTGTCTGCGAGCCATCAGGCCAACTCCTCACTTAACGGCAGTCGATCTGCCAGTTCTTGCTGGCTTCGCTCAGCTAATCGCTGAAAACGACTACGAAAATACAAACCGGATAACGCAACGACCAATCCAGCCATGGTTGGCAGAGTCGCCTGAGCTATGCCCGAGGCCATCGCCCGTGCGTTACCAGTGCCCGTAGCGGAAAGAACATCAAACACCTGAATCATGCCGGTAACAGTTCCCAACAGACCAAGCAACGGGCAGATCGCGATCAGGGTGGCCAGCAATGGCATAGTACGGGTGGCTTCAAGATAAAACCGGCCAATCCAGGCCTTCCGGATATAACGCGCATTCCGACTTGTGCGGTCCGAACGTGTGCGCCAGTCCCCTGAGATTTTCTCGAAGAATCGCTTACGCTCTATGTAGAAGAACCAGAGTCGCAAGCAGATCAACGCCCAAAGGAACACCGCTGTCAGTAGCACCGCATAAAGCACGGGGCCGCCACGCTCAAAAAAATCCGTTAACCAGATCATTTGCGCGACGACTCCTGCGCCTCAGCAATAATGCCTGCTGACTGCTCATCAAGGATATGCACCAGTTCGCGGCTACGTGAGGCCACCCAGCTATGAAGAAGCAGCAACGGAACAGCAACAATCAGACCCAACACCGTCGTGATCAGTGCTTGCGAGATACCTGCAGCCATCAGTTTTGCATCGCCTGAGCCAAACGCTGTGATCGCCTGGAAAGTCGCAATCATGCCGGTAACGGTACCAAGCAGCCCCATGAGAGGCGCAATACCTGCAAGCAGCTTGATGATCGACTGACCACGCTCAATTGCGGGTAGCTCACGCAATACAGCCTCATCAAGCCTTGCTTCGAGCAGTTCGGCATCAGTGCGGTCACCGAGAGATGCAATCATTACGCGGCCCAGGGCGTTATCATCTTTCGCGGCCAGCTTGTCGCTGAGCTGACGGCGCATGCCCGCGCTGATCTGCAGGAGTGCAAACAGGCGCCATAGGGCAATCAGCAGGCCAATAACACCGAGAGCGATAATGATGTAGCCAATCGTGCCCCCCTGTTGGATTCGTTCACCGATAGAGGGAGTGGCTGCCTCGATATTCAGGAGGGCACCGCGGGAAGGGTCAATACCGACAAGCGCGACGCCACTGCCGCCCAACCAGCCACTCAGCATAGATGCCTCACCGGGCTGGCGATATGGTGGTCGCAGGGCGCTCAGTTGCTCATCTGCAATCAGGTATTGGCCGCCATTACTGGTTCCAACGACTGTAAACGCACCTATGCGCACCGATTGCTCGTCTGCTGTAGATCCATCCGCTTGAACGACGGGCGCTGAGATTTGCGCAACTTCGCTGCTCAGAGAAGCTTCCTGACGCAAGGTCTGCCAGAGTGCCTTAATTTTGCCAAGATCAGGCAAGGCTTTTGACTCTGCCAATGCATCAAGATCAGCGGGCGTGTCGGTTCCGTCGATGCGGGTAATACTGCTTGAGGTGATCGTTCTCAAGTCACCGGCAACCTGACGTACCACACCAAACATTTCACCAAGACTGCCGGTGCGAATACGCAGAGCTTCGGTTTTCTCCGTCAGAATTTCTTCATTATCAGAGAATTGCTCACGCAGCTCTTCTGCTCGCTTCTCTTCAGCAGCCAGCGAGGCACGGGCTTGCTCAAGGGCTTGTTCCTGAGCACTTAGATCCTGCTTGAAGGCTGCCAGGCGAGCTGAGTCGAAATTCCGCTCGTATTTACTGAACTGCTCTGCACTTTCGATAAGTGTATTGGCAAGCGCAATCTGGGCCATGCAAGCAAAGATGAGGGTCGTAATAAATCTCATTATTTACCCCCTTTTAAGCGGGTCGTTTCTGGACTGGGCATCGGAACGACAATCAACTGAGGAGCAACGCTTTGTTCCGCAACACGGGAAGCGCGTTCAAGAGGCTGGACCAGGTCACCTGAAAGCGACTGCCACGCGCCGTCTACCCACATCCAGGACTCGCCTGCATCAAGTGAACGACGATAGAGAGCAACGTTGCCTATTCTCAGATAGTCGAAAGCTCTGCCGTCTTCATTCTCGCGATATCGCTCTAATGTGCGGCCATAATCAACCTCAATCTGGAGCGCTTCGAGCACTCTTCTGAATTTCTCAGAAACAGTGACATCAGCCCGACCAAGAGACGCTTTCAGCTTGGCTAAACGTACCGCTCGTTCTTCTTTGAGAAATGGCAGGCCCGCATTGATATCGGCTTCGAGTTGCGAAAGCATCAGCTGCATCAGAGGCAGAATACCCTGTTCGGTATCGTTGATGTCCTCAATCTGCTGATCAAGACTTAATTTTTCTTCTTCCTGATTCGCGATGATAGCTTCCATCTGACTATTGTAGAGCGCCAGCTGTTCTGCTCGGGCGAGAAGCTGCCGGGTCTCTTCGAGCTTATCCCGGGTAGAATCATCCAGTGCGTTAATCTTTCGCTGTACCGCCGCGCTGTTTTCGTCTGTTTTCAGCACCATTTTAGACGCCGAGTCTGTATCGGCGCCTACCGCCAGCGGGAACATCAATATGCTCGCCGCCAGTGGTAATGTAAATCGGTTCACTCAGTACTCTCCTATTGTCAGTCCGAGTTTGCTTGCTATGTCTGCAGTTCCTCGCGGTGCAACGACAGCTTTATAACCATCCTGACCGACCAGATACTTTTCTGTCACTTGCAGAATATCTGTCCAGGTAACCTTCAAAAGGCGATCCCGGAACAGCTGCCTGACAGCTTGTGTACGTCCAGACTTGTCCATATGAAAAGCTTGCTTGGCTTCGCCCGCTGGCGAACCCGGTCGATCAAGGCTACCAATGATCCCCAGCACTGACTGCTCAATAAGATCGTCGCCATTGGTACGCCCTGATACCCAGGTCAGTGATTTCGCGAAGTCATCAAAACTGCCTTCGGTGCGAGGATCGCGATAGGTGAAGAATTTGAAACACCCTAATGAAGAATCCTGCGAGGCGCCTGCACCATAAGCTCCACCCTTCTCCCGGATCGCGGTATGAAGGTAACCGTTGCGAAGCACCCCTCCGAGAACCGCAAGAGCAGCCGCATCCGGGTGATCGAGCGTCACAGTAGGGATGGCCCAGGCACAGAAGTTAACCTGCGAGTCGACCATCCAATAACTGGCCGCTGTAGACAGATCCCAATCAATGCAATCTTTTCGATAATGATTCGCATTATCCCAATCTTTGCACGCCGCTGCAATATGTTGTGCAGCATTCTGCTCGTCATGAACCAGAAGAAGTGAGTCCGGGCCTTTGCTGATCAGAGAGTTGATATCTTTAAGAGCCTCGGAAACGAAGCCTGCACCATCCTCAGATAAACGTTCCGTCCTGTCTTTCAGACGCTTAGCCTGCGGAAGCCCTCCGAGCATATTCATCAGGTCAGCCGTGCGATTAATCGGAGCGGCTGCAGCAGACATCGCAAGAGCATGACCACTGCCCGTTATGCCTTGCTCTTTACGAGCACGGGCCTGATTTAACAGATCTTTCAGGCGACCCTCTTCGCTGAAGTCTGCACTTTTCCAGGTTTCACGAAGCATGTCGGAGAACGGCTCCGCTCGGTTCCCCAACGCCTTACCCGTCATCACCAGGTAACCCGAGAGACGATTGCAGTCTTTGACATCGCCTTTCACCGAGGCGTATGACGTCAGAGACCCCAGCACCTCTGTCTGGCGTTGCTGCTGAGTCAGATACGAATTCCCGCCAGCACCGACTTCTGTCCATGCCTGAGTATAGAAAGGCAGCCAGGTCATTTGCTCACGGGTCATTGGAGGCAGGTTGAGCATTGCTTGTTGATAGATAATTCCATTTGTGCCGGTGACATATTCTGTGGTGTCGATGCGGTCAGACCGCTCAGCGGTAGGCGCAACATATGTCAGTTCAGGGCGAATATCCTCAAGGCCGACTTTGGGCAGAATATCGGGATCATCTTCTTGCGCCTGCCGGGCTTCCAGTGCCTCTGCCTTATCCTTCAATGCCTGGATATCGGCGTCTGACATGTTCGCACGTTCATTCTCCAGGCGAGCTTTTTCTTTGTCCGCCTTTTCGGCATTCAAGGTACTGGAAGGCTTAAGGGTATAGCGGACACGGTGGGTATTGGTAAGAAGCAGCTGCCTGACGGCGTCTGATATAAAGCCTGGCGACGATGCCTTAGCACGTAAGCGTTCGAGTGCCGGATCAAGGTTCAGCAATGCAACAGGGTCACCATAGTGCGTTGCAGCAGGCAGTGCAGTCAGGATCAGCTGCAACCCATAAGGGTAATGGTCCCCTCCTATCTCGCGTTGATGAAGCTCGAGCTGATGCAGAGCTGCTTCAACCATTTCGACAGGAACGCCCTCTTCGGCAACTTTCTCGAGGGTATTGAGGATCAGGGCTTCAACCGCCTCAGCGTGCTCCGGCTCACTACCCTCAAGTCCACACATGAACGACATTTCGCGGTTAGAATCTTCCAGACCGCAGAGAGGTGAAGGTGTCGTACCAAGATCACTTTCCTCAAGAGCCCGACGCAACGGAGAGGCACTGTTATCAAGCAGCACCTGACTCAGCAGATTAGCCTCAAGTTGGGCATCGAGATCAATAGAATCACCCAACAGCCAACCAATAACGTGGTGGGTTTTGGCACTCAAGTCATCCGAATCAACGCCGTAGAGCGCTTCTTTATGTTGAGGCTCTGAAAAACGCCGTTCAGGCTCTACCCGCAATTGCCTGTCCTGTTTATCAAAGCGACTCAATGCCTGCTGATCCATCCGGGACTGAATGTCTGCCACATCCATATCCCCGAATGTCATGATAATGGCGTTCGTTGGGTGGTAATGACTGCGATAGAAATCAAGCAATTCCTGATACGACAGGTCGAGAATATTCTCGGGCTCACCGCCGCTGTTGTAATGATAGGTCGTTGTCGGGAATAGCTCGCCACTGATCCCCTGCCAAAGCTGGGATACGGGCGATGACATGGCGCCTTTCATTTCATTGAAAACAACACCTTTGTATTCAAGTGCTGAGTTCGGGTCATCTTTATCGGCAAGTTCAATGCGATGACCTTCCTGCGCAAAATCCAATTCATCAAGATTGGCGAAGAAGACAGCGTCGAGATAAACATCCAACAGATTCAGGAAGTCTTTATCATTCTGCGAAGCAAAGGGATACGCAGTCCAGTCACTACTGGTCATCGCATTCATAAAAGTATTCAGCGACCGACGGGTCATCATAAAGAACGGATCACGGACCGGGAATTTCTCGCTGCCACAAAGCGCGGTATGTTCAAGAATATGCGCCACACCGGTTGAGTCGTGCGGCATGGTCCTGACGGCGAGCAGGAAGGCTTTTTCCTCATGCTCGCTACGGATATGGTAATGCGGGGCGCCCGTCTTTATGTGTTCATAGTGCTCAATAACGATATTTAGAGAGTCGACTGGCGTAGATGATACTTTTTTAAACGAAGAGTGCTGCATAGTTTCTGACATGTCGATAGCATGATCCCTGTAAACAGCCATCATCTTAACAGCAGATAAGGACCCACTAAAATGGATCAGTTGAATTCAGCACTGGAACAGGAGTTTCCGGTCAATGAACAATGCATGTACCTGAATCATGCTGCTGTCGCTCCGTGGCCAATATCAGCCAGTAAAGCCGTTGCCCGGTTTGCTGAAGAAAACGTAGCCAAGGGAGCCGCCGACTATCCACACTGGCTGGAGATAGAGAAACAACTTCGTTTGAACCTGGCCAGGCTTATTAATGCGCCTGTCGACTCTGTCGCCCTGGTGAAGAATACTTCCGAGGCCCTTTCATTTGTCGCTTACGGCATCGACTGGCGTCCAGGTGATACGGTTGTTATTTCCGATGAAGAGTTTCCATCGAACTCCATTGTCTGGGAGTCCCTCAAGAATCAGGGGGTGATTGTCCGCAAGGTTTCCCTCGCAGGTGAGAACCCCGAAGCAGAACTGTTTCAGGCCATATCCGAAACACCACGTCTGGTGTCGATCTCAGCCGTACAGTACGCCACAGGAACCCGGGTAAATCTCGCGAAAATGGACCAGCGGGGGCATTTGAACGAAAACCTACGGTTTTGAGTCCCGCGACCACATCGTAACCGCAGGTTTCCGTCCAATAGCCCTTATCCACGTAATTTAGAGGTCAATAACCGATTGATCTTATTAGAATTATTTAAAGTTACGCGCAATTACGCATGATATGCGTAATCAGGAATACCGCCGACTTCTAGGAGGCCTGTGGAAGAACCGACAAATTTGGCTCTTACGAGATCACAGCGAGTCCTGTAGTTGCTTGAATTGCCCCTGGATCAGCGCCTTTGAGCAATTCATCTACCAATTCAGCGCGCGACACAGAGACCAAGTCTGGCGACAACTCGAATGAGCGCAAACAATTAGAGCTTTCTCAGACTCAAATTCAGCGGCATGTCGAATCTCATCTCGCCGTTACGGTTACGACACAGCACAGTTCACCACCCAATTACCAGTATAGTTCTCTCGATGGCGAACTTTATGTCGTCTCAGATGATGTCGTGTTTGATACTTCATCTGAACCCAATGATCCCCAAGCAACGCTGGAAAAAGCCCAACTAATACGAATGGCGTCCATGGCACCCACTGATCCCACACCACAGGATCGTAAAGCCTCTCAACAAGCAATTATGATGGCTGCACAAGAAAAAAGTGAGATTAATACCGCTTCGATTGAAACATTGGGTAACCATGTCGATGTACTTGTGTGATGACCTGAATTTACAAATGAAATCCAACGGCGTGGGTTTCAGATAACGCCCGCATCTCGACACGCCTCCTCTCCAAATTCGAATTCAATGGTCGTATGCGCGAGATCGAACTCTCTGAGACGATCAGCAATTGTCCTTTTCAAATGAAGTTGCTGCTCCAAGGTTAATGCGCATCGCAATACCAAATGTGCAGTAAGCACATGATGCTCACCATCGAGTGACCACAGGTGTAGGTGGTGAACACTACGGACGTCATCAAGCGTGGACAGACATTGGTGAAGTGACTCTGACAGTGCTTTGTCGGGTGCTGCCTGAAGAAACAATCGAGTGGTACTCCAAAGGTTTTTTTCTACACCGAACAAGATATAGAGGGTAAAAACGATAGACAGTGCTGGATCTAAAATAGGCCAATCTACAAAAAGCAGCACAATGGATACAATCAGGACAGCCACCCAACCCAGTACATCTTCCAATAAATGCCAGTTCAAGACTTTTTCGTTAAGTGTTTTCCCATGACTAAGCTTGTACGCAGCGAATCCATTGACCATGACACCAAAAATGGCCAATCCCAACATCCCTTCGACGACAGGCATTTCAGGTTGCAACAGTTTTGGGATAGCCTCTGACAAGACCCAAGCTGACCCTGCAATGAGTACCAAGCCATTGATCAAGGCACCTAATAACGACAGGCGGCGATATCCGTAAGTAAAATCAGTATTAGAGTCTTTCTCACTGACCTTGCTGAGTAACCAAGCGAGGCCGATGGAAATACAGTCGCCCAGGTCGTGAACGGCATCCGCCATAATGGCGGTGCTGTTGGTCAATAGGCCGCCGACAATTTCAATAAGCGTAAAACCCAGGTTGAGAAAAAACGCCCAGCCAATACGTTGTGAACTGCTGGTGTGACCGTGATTATGCATAGCCCCTCCGCTAGGCGTTTCCGGTGTTGTGGCGCTGGTGAGGACGCAGCCAGCGCGCACAACACCGGGAGTGTTAACGACCGTCTATAGGTAGCGCCTGCTCAATGGGGCTGACATACACCCATCCGGAAATGTTAGCACCAATTTTTCCAGTTTTACGGATGATAGTTGTCACCGCATCAACCTGTTCGTCTTCGCAGGCTAGTGATAATTGAACTTCTGAAATCACCACGCCAGCTTCGGACGAATAGGCCAGCTCCTGTTCCCCTAACGGCTTCAAGGTGCCTTTGATATCAAGCATTGCCATGTTCTTGTAGCCTGCATCGTGTAGTGCATCGATTACGTCGGCAGTTCGTACATGATGAATGAAGGCCGTGATTAGTTTCATGTGAATATTCCTATAAAGTGTTGCTGTTACGTTAGACGACACGCGGCATGAATCACATGCCGCGAGCTTTAGTCAGTTATTGTGCAATGGATTCGCCATTTCCATTCAATGCTTTCGGTTTTCGCCATGCAAGACGATACAAACCAGGCAACACCAACAATGTGAGTAAAGTAGAAGAAAGGATTCCGCCAATAACTACTGTGGCTAAGGGCCTTTGTACTTCGGCCCCAGTACTGGTGTTGAGAGCCATGGGCAAAAAGCCGAGCGCGGCCACCAAAGCGACCATCAATATCGGCCGCAGCCTCAGCATAGCTCCACTCTGAATCGCAGACTCGATGACTTCGCCACGATTAAGCGCGTCCCGAAATGCGGATACCATCATAACCCCCGTCAGCACCGATACCCCGCACAGGGTGATAAAACCGACACCGGCAGTAATTGACAGCGGTATGTCACGCAGCCACAAGGCGATGACGCCGCCGGTCAGCGCCAGCGGCACGCCACTGAATACCAGTGCGGCATCTTTAGCTGAGCCAAAAGTCATCATCAACAGGGCAAAGATCATCACCAGTGTCACAGGCACCAGCAAACTTAACCGTTGTGACGCCGATTGCAGTTGTTCAAAGGTACCGCCGTATGCTAGCCAATAGCCAGGCGGTAACTTGACCTGCTGTGCTACTTTGCCCTGTACTTCAGCCACAAACCCTCCCAAATCACGACCGCGAACATTGGCGCTGACCACCAATCGGCGTTTACCGTTTTCTCGGGAAATTTGATTGGGACCGGGTGCCAGCGTCAGTCTGGCGACCTCACGCAACGGCACATAGCCACCGCCCGGTAAGGGTACGGGCAAACGCTCCAGGGCGCTCACGTCGGCCCTTAATCGTTCTGCCAAGCGCACGACGATCGAGAAACGTTGGTCACCTTCAAAGATCAGCCCAGCCTCTTCACCGCCTGTGGCGGCAGCGACGACGTCCTGCACATCGGCAACGTTCAAGCCATAGCGATACAGGGCGGAGCGATCCGCTTCGACTGACAAAATGGGTAAGCCCGACACCTGTTCCACCTTTACGCCTTCAGCGCCCTCTATACCGTTCAGTACAGCGGCGATTTCGCTTCCCGACTTCAACAGTTGCTGCAAATCATCGCCGAATACCTTGATCCCTAAATCCGATCTGACACCTGAAATCAATTCATTAAATCGAAGCTGGATCGGTTGGCTGATCTCATAGGCATTGCCGGGCAACAACGAAAGTTTTTCACCCATTTCTTCCAGCAGGTGGGCTTTGGTTTTATCGGGATCAGGCCATTCACTTTTGTCTTTCAGCATGACATAGCCATCAGAGATATTGGGCCCCATGGGATCGCTGGCGACTTCAGCGGTTCCGACACGCGAGAAGTAGGTTTTGACTTCAGGCATTTCCAGCACGGCTTTTTCCAGGCGAAATTGCATATCCAGGGATTGGCTGAGGCTGGTGCCGGGTATTCGCAACGCCTGGACGGCGATATCACCCTCATCCAGGTTCGGGATAAATTCAGTCCCCATTTTAGTTGCGAGTGTTCCTACGATAATCACGAATATCAGGGTCATTGACAGCACCCAAACGCGAAACTTCAGGACCCACGCCAATACTGGTGCGTAAAGCCACTTGGAAGAACGAACTATAAAATTTTCCTTCTCCTCAATGTGTCCGCGCATGACAAGTGCCACAGCCGCAGGAACGAAGGTCAGCGACAACACCAATGCGGACAACAGTGCCATGATTACCGCCATCGCCATGGGGGTAAACATTTTTCCTTCCACGCCGGTCAGCGCCAGAATGGGCAGATTCACCAGAATTACCACGAGCACGCTGATTAAACTCGGGGTGAAGACCTCACGAGTGGCAGCAAACACCGTTTGAAAGCGCTCGTCCAATTTCAAGGTGCGCCCAAGATGGTGTGGCGCCCCGCCAGCCGCAAAATGCAGTTTTCGACAATGGCGCGGGAAGTGTGGAAAGGCACCTGGGCGGGAACCAATGGTTTCTGTCGCCCGGTTTGATGTGGACACATCAGAATTTTGCGTTCAAGGCAGGCTTACAACTGCCCGTCATCGATGATTTGTCCGCCGATCAGGAGCAAGACGACTACCGTGCCAAAATTGAGCTGGAATGGCACCTGTAAAGAGACAACCGTTTTAGGAGTTTAACCATGAGACAGTGTTTACTTATTGCAGCATTAATGATGCTTTCATTTATGGCGCAGGCGGCTGACAGGCGCTATGAGCTGCATGTTGATGGCATGGCCTGTCCTTATTGTGCCTACGGGATCGAAAAGAAAATCAAAGCGCTTGATGGCGTAGATAAATCCAGTGTGATTATCAAATTGAATGATGGATTGGTGATCTTTGAGGCGGACACGCTGGAACCCATGAATCAAGCATCGCTTAAAACCTTGATCAATGACGCCGGGTTTACCTTGCGCCAATTCCAGGTGCAACCCGTAAAGCCTCAAAAAGAATGATCGCAATGATTAGATTTCGATGAACACTGAACAGGCGAAAACCGATACCTCTCTTTTCAGCGGCCTGGGGCTCGCGCTTATCGGTACCACCTGTTGCGCGCTACCAATTGTATTGGTCGCGCCTGGGCTCGGAAGCGCTGTGGCTTCGATGGTGGCCGTGATGCCTTGGTTAACGACATTGTCGCAGTACAAAGTCGTCACATTTTCCTTAACCGCTGCCGCATTAGTTTATAGCTACTGGCGATTGCATCGGATCAAAGTCTGCGCTCTAGCGGACAAAAACCGCTTGCGATGGCAAAAGGCAGTATTGTGGGCGAGTACAGTGATACTTCTGCTTTCCCTTTTTGCGGCTTACGCCTTGCTGCCGCTCACTTTGTGGTTGCAAAGCCTGTCATGAGCGCAGAAACTGAAAGCCAGTCAGTCTTAGTGGAAGTATTGACGGCTTCCGGATGCGGTCGTTGTCAGAAAATAAAAGCGCTGGCAAAAGCGGTGATCGCTGAATTGAACGACGACCGGGTGCGCTATCAAGAGATCAAGTCAGGAGATTCTGAAGCGATTGGAGGAGCCTTCAGCACCTCAAGGTAAAGCGCACTGATGGATACCACAGCCTGGATGCAAATGGGCGGAGTTGCCGGTCTGGGTGCGGCTTTATTGGCTGGTTTTCTGTTCAGCTTTATGCCGGTGGCTTTCGCCTCCATTCCTGTTGTACTGGCCTACGTCACTCGCGCACGCGCTTTTCGTGAGGCGGTCAGTTATGGCCTGGCCTTTGCCGCCGGGCTCATACTCACCCATGTGGTGTTAGGTATCGGTGCAGCGCTGGGTTTGCTCTGGACGGGCTGGTTGAAAATTCCGTTACCCTGGTTGCCATTGCGGGGAAAACGCGCGGCGACGCTCTGGGGAGCCTTCTTATTGGGTATGCCGTTTACGGTCGGGATCTGTCCGGTCTGTTCGCCGGGGTTATGGATCGGACTCGGTGTTAGTGCCTCGATCGGATCGGGTTTTTATGGTGGTTTGTTGATGTTGGCGTTCGCTCTCGGTCGGGTGATCCCGCTTGCCGTGGGTGCTATCAGCATCGGCTGGTTGGAAAACCTGAAAACCATCGAGTGTTGGCGTCGTGGTTTTGAGATTGCAGGAGGCATCACGCTAATGGCCATTGGGGCTTACCTGCTCAATGAAAGTTATTTACTATGAAAAAGTGGCTCATGGCTGTTTCTGGTTTTAAATCATGATGCGAATTGGTGAAGTGGTCGCAACATTGGAAATCAGTGCTGATACCCTGCGTTATTACGAAAAAATCAAACTGGTGCCCGAAGTACATCGCAATGATGCTGGAGTCCGACTGTATTTCGATAAAGATCTCTCACGACTGCGCTTTATCAAGCGGGCGCAAAAGATGGGATTTAGCCTGAATGAAATCAAACAGCTACTTCAGTTTCGGGAAAACCCGCAAAAAGCCAAGCCCAAAGTCCGGGAACTGGCGCATCACAAGCTGGAAGACATTCAACATCATCTGGAGGAATTGACCACTTTGCGGGACGAACTGCGACTGCTCACCAATCTGTTTGGTTCCAGTGACAAGGGTTGTCCAATCCTGGAGTCTTTCGACGGCGAAACGAGTGAGCAATGAAAGAAAAACTCAAGCACTTTACCGCGAACAATCCGGCCTGAACCGTACAATGTCAATATGAGTTCTCTAAGAACAGCAACGCCCCTCTTGTTGAACAGGCGGGCATGGTACCGAACCGTAAGAACAATACACACAACAATCACCGGGTTTGGGTTTAAGTACAGCGTGACAACCTTCGCACTCATAGAACCACTGGCAGGCATCCGTCGGCATGGTTTCGAGCTTCTTATGGCCACATTTCGGACAGGTCAATTCTGAATCTAAAATCACATTTGAGGTCATGACGTACTTCCCTGTACGCCACCCTTCGGGCAGCTGAGCTGTGCAAAACGCCTTTCCTGTCGTTTTGTCATGGCGTTTCTGTTTCCACAAGGGTTGAGGGATAACCGGCATTGGTGGTCGCTTCAATGAGTTTCCCTGCGCTGGTCTGAGTATCCTCAAAAGTGACCACCGCCTGCTTGTGTTCAAAACTGACCTCGGCCTTGGTGACGCCTTTTACTTTGCTAAGGGCCTTCTTGACCGTGATCGGACACATGGCGCAGTTCATGGTTGGCAGGTTCAGAGTGACAATCTGAGGTTTAGCCCAGGCAGACAGGCTGGTGATGGTGAATACAAGGGCTATTGTGATTTTGTGCATGATTCACTCCAGTCTTGGGCAACGCATTTTTAAACCATCAGGGGAATCCAGTAGCTGCTGGTGACAAGAACCAACGCGATGATGGCCATGATCCAGAAAATAACCCGTCGGCGTTTTCGCGTTTGCGGTACGGCGCAGGCGGTGCCCGGCTCGCAGCCCTCAACTGGCCGGTGGATCTGCCAGCCCGCCCAACCCAATAGCATCATCACGATGGCGATAAAGACGGGACGATAGGGCTCCAGCAGAGTCAGGTTCCCGATCCAGGCCCCGCTGATCCCCAGTGTGAGTAAAACGAACGGGCCGATGCAGCAAAGGCTGGCGCCAACAGCAGCCAGCACCCCGCCGATCAGGGGTAGATTATTTTTGGCGAACTCGTCGTTTGCGGGCATGGCGGACTCCATGGAATGCATTCAATGAAGCCAGTGTAAACGCCGTACTTCGGTACGGAGTCAAGTCCGACTCAGGAGAGGTCTTTGTCAGGTTGTAACGACTCCACAATCGGACAGGCTGTGTTGTCGGGATTGGAGCGGCACTGGGTGACTAAACCCTCTAAAACACGCTCCAGGCGGCACAAATCGTTGATTTTTGACCGCACGCTGACCAGTTTACTTTCCGCCAACTCCTGGACTTCCGAGCAATGGGATTCGCCCAGTACCAAGAGGTTTTCGATCTCCTCCAGAGTAAAGCCCAGTTCCTGGGCACGTTTGATGAATAAAATCCGTGCCAAGGTGGCCTTGGTATAAGTGCGGTATCCTTGAGCCGGTTTTGGAGGCTGAGTGATGAGGCCACGGCGTTCGTAGTAGCGGATGGTTTCGACGCTGACTTGTGCAGCTTGCGCTAATTTTCCGATGGAAAATAGACTCATGGCAAAGCCCCTTCTTCGCAGTCCCAATTAATAGCCGCTTGTGGAAAGCAGATCGAAAAGGAGGTCATACCGTAATCTGAAGACACGCCGATACTGCCGTAGTGTGCTTCCACGATGGACTTAACAATCGCCAAGCCCAATCCAGCCCCTTCACTCTGGCGCTGACGTGAAGGATCAACCCGGTAGAAACGGTCGAAAATTCTGGGCAAATGTTCTGCGGGAATTTCCGGCCCCGTATTCTGTACGCTGAGTAAAACCTGCCCTTCGTCCGACACATCCAGACGAACCTTCACGCTTTCTCCCTCGGGTGAGTGGCGTATCGCATTGGATAACAGATTGGACATGGCGCGCCGCAGCATGGCACGATCACCCTTAATTTTCGGCGCCTGTCCTTCCAGCATTAACTGTATGTGCTTTTCCTCTGCCAGCGCCTCAAAAAAATCAAATAGCTTACGGACTTCCTGAGCCATACCCAGTGACTCCCATACCGGCTTAAGCAGTCCATGCTCGCTTTGAGCCAGCCAGAGCATGTCGTTGACCATTTTTGCCAAGCGTTCCAATTCTTCCAGGTTTGAATAGTGCAGTTCGCGGTATTCAACCAGGCCTCGTGACTTTCCCAGAACGACCTGAGTCTGGGTGATGATATTGGTAAGAGGCGTGCGCAATTCGTGGGCGATGTCGGCGGAGAAATGGGACAAGCGGGCAAAACTGTCTTCCAATCGGCCAAGCATAAAATTGAATGAAGAAACGAGATTTTGAAGTTCCCCAGGCACCGCCTCGGAATCAAGTCGAACATGCAGGCGATCAGCCTGTATTTCACGCATGGCTTCGCTCAACCCGCGCAGTGGCGCATGCCCCTGATGCACACCATACCAGGCCGCCAATAGCGTCACCATGCCTGCGAGTAACATGATAAGCCATAAGCTACGACGAAAATTCTCCAGAAATTGGATATGAGCATCCATGTCAATGGCGGTAACGATGTAGTATTCTTGGCCACCCACCTGGGTTTGCGTGATGGTTCCCCGGTAGGTTTTCCCATCTCCCTGCCAGTGATATACGTTGCCAACCTGAATACTGGACACCGGGGCAAAGGTATTAATAGGTTTTGCAAAATCGTTCGCTGAGGGGCCGTAAATCAGGCGCTTTTCCTTATCCCAGACCTGAAAATAGACACCGTGATGACCCGATATCGCGTGCGACAACGCCTCACCCAAGTGTGAAGAGCCGTCACCCGTTTTGCGTAAGGCTCGATCCACAGCCCTTGTCATGACCTCCAACTCGTCAGCGTCCTGTTCGGCGAAATGGCGCTTGACCGCGTTGTCCACCAGATAACCAATCACCAGAAGACTTAGCCCAATGGCAAGGGCAACAAAGGCCATCACCCGGGCGGTTAGCGATAGTGGATGCTTGCCAAGACGACTACTCCACATCATGCTCGTCATCCACTTCCAGCTTGTAGCCCATCCCCCTTACCGTGTGAATCAATTTAGGCTCAAAATCGTCATCTATCTTGGAGCGCAGGCGACGGATGGCCACATCGATCACATTAGTATCGGAATCAAAGTTCATGTCCCACACTTGCGAGGCAATCAGCGAACGCGGTAGCACTTCACCCTGTCGACGGACAAGCAGCTCCAGCAGACAAAACTCTTTGTGGCTTAGGTTAATTTTACGACCCGTACGCATAGCCCGATGTCGCGGCAAATCCAGAATGAGATCGGCGACGCGCATCTGATCCGTGATTACCGGTACCGTACTGCGACGCAACAGGGTTCGAACTCGGGCCAATAACTCGGCGAAGGCGAAGGGTTTGACCAGGTAATCGTCCGCTCCCAGCTCAAGCCCCTTGACCCGATCATCGACGCTGTCGCGAGCCGTCAGGAAGAGTACCGGCGTTTGACGCCCCGCCTCACGGAGTGACTGCACAATGCGCCAGCCATCCACATCCGGCAGCATGACATCCAGCACCAGCAGGTCAAACGTTTCCGTCATTGCCAGGTGATGCCCGTCCAGACCGTTGCGTGCCAGCGTGACCATAAAGCCCGCTTCGGTCAGGCCCTGCTGTAAATAATCACCCGTCTTGATTTCGTCTTCGACCACCAATAGCCGCATGGTTACCCTGCTCCGTATTTGCAGAATGACTTTGGAAACAGCCTAAACTAGGCTTACCCACAGAAAGATGACACACAGATTACAACTTTGTCATTCTGGAGTCATGCGGGTGTCAGGCATGCCTGGCTAGTATGCGGGACCAAGATATGGAACAATCAATATTTCCCTAACAAGAGATTGACCAATGACCTCATGGTTTCCCCAACCCAAGCCGTCCTGGCAGCTGAGTCGCCGCCGATTTGTGCAGGGCCTGGCCGCTGGTGGTGTACTGGCCGCCACACCGTCCTGGTTGCAGGCTGCCGTAAGCAGCACGACTTCACTTGGCTCAGCACCCGTGCTCAGCGGGCGTGAAATTGATCTGGTCATCGCAGAGACGCCGGTCAATTTTACCGGTGTCACCCGGATGGCCACGACCATCAATGGATCAATCCCGGCCCCAACCCTGCGCTTGCGCGAAGGTGATGAGGTCACAATCCGCGTGACTAATCGCCTGGCAGTTTCAACGTCCATTCACTGGCACGGCATCCTGCTGCCTTATCAGATGGACGGTGTGCCAGGTATCAGCTTCAAAGGCATCGCCCCAGGCGAAACCTTTACCTACCGTTTTAAGCTGCGCCAGAGCGGCACCTACTGGTACCACAGCCATTCCGGTTTTCAGGAAATGACGGGGATGTACGGCGCTTTGATCATCGAGCCCCGCGCAGGTGAAAGACATCACACCGATCAGGATCACGTGGTGCAGCTCTCTGACTGGACAGACGAGAACCCTATGCATGCTTTTAGCAAACTAAAAGTACAAAGCGATATATACAACTTCAGCCAGCCTACGTTTTTTGATTTTACCCGTGATGTTTCGAACATGGGTCTGCAAGCCGCACTGGAAAAGCGTCAGATGTGGAATCAGATGCGTATGAATCCAACGGATTTAGCCGATCTGTCGGCGGCTACGTTCACGTATTTAATGAATGGCACTGCTCCTGCTAGCAATTGGACGGGACTGTTTAACAAAGGAGACCGAGTAAGACTGCGTTTTATCAATGCTGCCAGTAACAGCTTCTTTGACGTGCGCATTCCCGGCTTAAAAATGACCGTCATCCAATCGGACGGCCAAGATGTTGAGCCAGTAAGCATCGATGAATTCCGTTTTGGTCCAGGTGAAACTTACGATGTGCTAGTAGAACCTAAAGACGATGCTTATACCATCTTTGCACAAAGTATGGAGCGTAGCGGTTATGCTTTAGGCACACTGGCCACTCGCCAAGGCTTGTCGGCTTCCATACCAACACTTGATCCGGTGGAATGGCTGACCATGGCCGATATGATGGGCGCCATGAGTCACCAAGGAATGAACCAAAAAGGTATGGATCACAGTGCGATGAGCATGGGTAATATGGATATGGGGGGCATGGATCACTCCAACATGCACGGTGGCATGGCAATGGATCACAGCCAGCACAGCGGCCAAAGTATGCCGGGTATGAACCAGGCCACACGCAGTCCTCTCGCCAAGCCCTCGTCTACCGTGCGCCACGCACGCACGGAGTATGGCCCATCTGTCGATCAGCGCGTCAATACACCCCGTACTACTTTGGATGATCCTGGCATAGGCCTTCGAGATCTAAGCGAAAAAGGACTACGACCACAGGGCCATCGCGTACTAACTCTGGCAGATTTAAAATCCATTGACGGCATTTTGGATGACCAGCGCGAACCCGTGAGGGAACTCGAACTCCACCTAACCGGTAATATGGAACGTTACAGCTGGTCGTTTGACGGGCTCGAATTTGGCAAAAGTACGCCGGTATCATTGCGCCATAATGAACGGGTCAGAATCATCCTGCAAAACGACACAATGATGACCCATCCCATGCATTTGCACGGCATGTGGAGCGAACTGGAAACTGATCAGGGGGAACTGCGGGTGCGTCGTCATACTATACCGGTACAGCCCGCCCAACGAATCAGTTACTTAACTACACCGCATGACCTGGGCCGCTGGGCCTGGCATTGCCACCTGCTGTTTCATATGGATGCGGGCATGTTCCGTGAGGTGGTAGTGTCATGAGAATGGGAATGAAAATGAAGACTATGAACTGGTTGGCAGTGTTGGTGCTATTTGCCACCAGTTTGCACGCGAATTTTGTCCTTGCACAGATGGATCAAGGCGAGAAGAAAGCGCAAGGTGGTAGCGCACCCGCTGACGCACGCGACCCTCACGCCTACTCGGATGGTTTTAGTTTGACCGCTAGCCCCTACGTTCAATCAGGGTCGCCACAACTGAAGCTGGCCGATGAACATAGCTTTTGGGCGGTACTAGGTGACCGTTTCGAATACCAGGAAGACAGTAAAACCGGTAGTGAAACCATAGTTTACGACCTCCAGGCATGGTACGGCACCACCTTCGATCGACTCGTCATCAAGGCGGAAGGTGATATTGCAGATGGCACCCTGGAAGAAAGCTCCACCGATCTGCTCTGGGGTCATGCGCTGAACGCCTATTTTGATACCCAACTTGGCCTGCGATTTGACCAATATAACGAAGGCAAAGATCGCCAATGGTTGGCGCTGGGTCTACAAGGGCTTGCCCCCTATTGGTTTGAACTGGATGTTACCGCCTATGTGGGCGACAACGGTCGGACCGCACTAGCCGCTGAAGCTGAATATGAATTATTGCTGACACAACGCCTGATTTTACAACCCCGCGCTGAGCTGAATCTGTACGGCAAGGACGACCCGGAAAATGGTTTAGGCTCCGGCCTGTCGGATCTCGCGTTAGGTGTGCGTCTGCGTTATGAGTTCAGCCGTCAATTTGCCCCCTACATTGGAGTGGAATGGACGAGCACTTATGGCGATACAGCGGATTACCGGCGCGCCGCAGGCGATGATCGCTCTGACACCCAGATCGTCGCGGGCCTCAGGTTCTGGTTTTAATAATTAACATTGTCTGGTCAACATGACTTTTACTCCTCCGAGGAAACACTCAATGAAACGTAAACTTCTATCCCCCGTTCTCGTTCTCGCTGCCCTTGGCGTGACTTTTTCAGCTCAAGCCCATGATCCCAAAGAGCACATGAAAGACGCAGAAAACCCGAATTGCGCCGCTATGAAAGATATGGATCACAGCAAGATGGATATGAGCGATCCTGTCATGCAAGCCATGATGAAACAGTGCATGAAGGATATGCATCATGACGATGATTCCCGCGCTATGAACCACGATGACGCATCTGATGATGGCCACAAGGAAGGCTCAGGCGAGCAACACTCTGAACATCAGCACTAACGGATTAAATAAAGGATCTCCTATGCCATCGCTCACCGCATTTATCAAAAGCCTGCTCATTGCCTCGGTTATTGGCTTGGTGGGCGCTGGCTTATTTATCTACTCCGGCCTATATCCCATCGGTGCCGACGTACCCCATAACAAACTCAGTTACTGGCTGCTGGAAACCTTGCGTGAGCGTTCTGTTGCCCGTGCTGCCAGCGACATTCAAATTCCTGATAATTTGAATACCTCCGATCGCTTGTTAGCAGGTGGCGCTGACTACAACGACATGTGCACAAGCTGCCATCTCAAACCGGGTAAAACAGACAGTGACTTCACCATTGGTCTGTACCCTGCCCCACCTAACTTGACAGCTAAGGCAGATGCCCACGGGCATGAGCATAGCAGCGACACAGGTAGTGAAGAAGCAGCTATCCAACGCCAATTCTGGATTATCAAGCACGGCATTAAGGCATCGGGCATGCCCGCTTGGGGACCAACTCACAGTGACGAGCGTATCTGGAATATGGTGGCATTTCTGCAGAGATTGCCCTCACTAACAGAGGATCAATACCAGATTCTGACGGCCCGAGGCAACGCGGCCGAATCACATGATCATTAACGCCGCATAAATCTTACAAGTGCTTGACACACGGAAAATGACCTTTGGTCAAAATCGAATCAAATCTGCGAATTCAACCTACGGGGATAGCAAATACCACAATCAAGGCTAATATAACGGCCATTACAGCAAATGACGTTATCAGAGCTGTGCGCCGCATTCCGGTTACCCGGGCAGTCCTAAAAGTAGCTGCAATCGCAACCAAGCACTGCAACAGGTAGTACTCCGCAAAAACACGCGATGCCAATGTCACAATATCAAACACATTACCGATCCAGACTAACAAGATCGCAACCGCCACAAGACCGATATAGCCCAGTCGCGATGAAAGTCGGCTACCGCTCAGCTCAGTGAACAATCCACCGGCCCCCACTGTGTCGGCAACGGCAGCACTGAATCGACTCATCACCGCCGCCAGTATCAATAGCGCGGGCAATATTTCGGCAACACGACCCGCCAGGGTAATAATCGCCGTTTCATCGGCAATACCATGAAACTCCATCAACAGAGGCAGCCCCGTAATCACAAACAGCAGATAAATAACGCCGGCGATGAGTTGCGCCAGCCGCATTGATCGCACTCGCATGGCGGGATCATAGGCATTTCCCAGGTAACGCGATGTTTCGAATCCCTGTACAATCAGCAGTAATCCCGCCAACAGTCTGAGACGTTCCATCACTGTAAGATTTTCGTTCGGATCGATAAGCGTTTGATCACTGGCGAGCCAATGCCAATCGAACCCGAACAGACCGATCAGCAATGCAGCGATGATGGCCAGCTTGATCGCCACCGCGGCTTCTTCCATTTTTCCAACCCACGATGGCAATAAACAACAACACGACCGTGGTCAGAACATTTTCGATCACCGCATCACGATGACCGCCAAAACGCAACACAAAAGACGCCAGCAAGCGAACATAGAAAGTAACTGAAACAATATAAGCAAATCCCAGGGCGAGATCTGACAGGTGTTGTAACGGTTTAACGACGTGGGAATGCCCGACATCGGCAAGCAGTGGCTCGGCATGAGTAATGTTGAAACGGATCACAGCGCCGATAGCAAACGCCACCAGGAGAATCCCCAGCATCGCAACCGGAGGCTACGCCGCCACAACATGACTTAGTAACGGCCCGGAAATCAAAAAAACACTGACGATTATTGACGCCAGTGGTGTTACCGTAGCCCGCCAAAGAGTGGCATTGCGTACCCTCAGCAGAAATAAAACTACCACCACGGCCAGCGCCACACCGGGTAAAACAAAATCAAACATTAATTTCCCTTATGGTCGGCTGGCTTGATTCTTTATCGCATCCGCAATGTCGCCATCATTATTGCAATCAGTACCGAAATATTCGGCTACTTTTTCCCTGAGTTTTTCACTTTAGAATTCAGAAACCATATTCTCAATAAAGTGAAAATCCACGCGATATAGGCCTATTGCAGACTCACCCTTAAAAGCCTATGTACCAAGGGCCAGCTGGTTTCATCTCCAACCATTTGACAGCATCACACCCATAGTACGACAGACAAATAGAACGGATTTAATTCCCGTGTCTTTTTTCTGCCTCTTCCTCAATGGCAGCCACCGTCCCCGACAGGATGCGCTAGGTTGTCGAGTTCACACTCTTCACTGTAATGGATAAAGCCTCGCTTGATCCGATCCGCCACGCGGGACTTAAGCTTTCCCACCGATTGCTCAATGACTGCTTCAATATCTTCCAAGGATACTTGCAAGAGATCATAAGTGACTTAGAGCAAGGACTCTTCAAATACCAGGGATTCTATTCCCATCAGTGACAACAAGGATTGCTGCATTACGACTTTGAGCTCGTCATCAATAGGCTCAGCGAAACCAATGCGACATTTTTTAAGTGCTGTCTGCCCCTTTTGCTTTGGCGACATGCCATGTTTAGGATCACCAACAAACAAATGTGGATGCGCTTTAAATCGATCCAGACACTGAGAAGAACAAAAGTAGTGATCGATGCCTCGATAATTGAACAGCAGAGATCGATCTACTTTTGTCATCTTACATACGGGACAATGTACTGTGAATTCAAGTTTGCTCATTGGCCTCACCCTTCTCTAATGCTCCGCCATCTTCTGATGCTTACTGATAAATAGGGGTTGCGCCAATCGATAACCGATGCTTATTTCATTAGGTTCACTCATGCGTTTTTCCTCCACTTAACAACCTGAAGTTTAAATTTGATCAGCAAGCATCAATGCTGATGTTGGTGCTTACCGTCTTCGTCCAGTAGTCGTTGCCGTCTATTCGAATGCAGGAACCACCTCTCTCCCACTGCGATCAGTAACATCGCGATAAGGGCAATGCCGATAACCCACGGGTCAGCGTTCAGTTTCACCCAAACGAAACCGATCAAAGCCAGAAAATCGAAAATAATGGCTACAATGGGCACCCAGCGCTTGGCTTTAATATCATCCGCCAAATAACGAATCACGCCCCAATGAATAGCAATGTCCATGACCAGATAAAAGACAATACCCAGGGCGGCTATCCGCGACAGGTCAAAAAAGGCCGTAAGAAAAATACCGAGTACCACGGTATAGACAAGTGTATGTTTTTGGATGCTTCCCGGCATACCGAAATGGCGATGAGGAACCAGTTTCATTTCGGTCAACATGGCCAGCATCCGGGACACCGCAAAAATACTGGCAAGAATGCCGCCCGCAGTTGCCGTCATGGCAATTGCGACTGTAAACCATACTCCGTATTCTCCAAGCGCTGGTCGCGCAGCCGCTGCCAGGGAATAATCGCGAGTATCTATGATTTCACTCAGGGATAGGTTACTGGCCACTGAAAAGCCAACCAGGGTGTAGATGACTACACACGCAACAATAGAGATAACGATAGCTCTTCCAACATTTCGCTTAGGATCGATTACCTCGGATCCACTGTTGGTAATGGTGGTAAAACCTTTAAAAGCCAGAATCCCGAGAGCGGTAGCACCAAGAAAATTTCCGGAGGTTTCAACGTTATCCGTGTGACCGAAATCTAGCGCCAGGCTATCGGCCACCCACACACCGATAATGCCGAACACCAAAATGCCGCCAATCTTTAACACCCCGATAAACCCAGCTACCTTTTGAATAAAGCGGTTACTCAACAAATTGACGATAAACGCAAAAATAATCAGCCCCACACCCAGCATCGCCACCGTTCGCCCGGATTCATCACCACCGAATAATTGCATGGTATAGGAGCCAAAAGTCCGCGCCAGGAAGCTCTGTGCAATCACCATGGAGAAGTACATCAACAGTGCATTGAATGCCGTCGGTAAGCTGTCGCCATAAGCCTTGTGTAAATACATCCCTATCCCTCCGGCGGAAGGGTAGGCATTGGAAATTTTGACGTAAGAGTAGGCACTGAAAGAAACGACCACCGCTGCTGCCAGAAATGCCAGCGGGAACAGTACGCCCACCATTTCCGCCATTTGCCCAGTCAGCGCAAAAATACCTGCCCCTATCATCACACCGGTGCCCAGCATCACAGTACCGGAGAGCGTCAGACTATCTTTATCGTAGTGTGTTGTGCGACCATCTTTATCCATCAACCTTCTCCTAAACTCATCTTTTTCAAAGTTTCTGCCACAATGAACCGGGCGTTACATTGATTTGCCTCCAGCAAGCCCTGCGTATCCAATGTGCCACCGCGGTTTCGATAACCAAATGCCAGGCAGCGATCACGGCCCAAGTCCAGTGGTCGACATACACCTAACAGAACTTCAGGTCGCATATGGGATACAAAAACGCGCAAGTGAATCGCATCATTAAAGAGCAGTGCCTGCTGTGAAGGACTGCTAACGAATGACTGTTCGTGCCTGTCGCGCGGAATACGAAAACGGCCAGGTTCAAGCAAATAAGTAATACGGCAGCCAATGCTTTTTTCTCTGAGACGTTCACCAACCTCACGACAAACATGGAGCTGATAAGCACCCATTGCCACTAATTGCACATCAACCCTGTCATCCTCTTCCAACGTCAACGCGCCACAATCCACTAACTGCTGAGCTTGGTCAGGACTGAAAGAAGAAATGATTTCCTGCTTAGGTATGGTCATGGCCCAAATCTGACCCTGACTCTGGTAGCAGGAATCGAGACAGGCAACCGCACTGTTGGCATCGGCGGGATATACCACCCGTGCCATATCGCTCATTTCACCCAACAACACTTCTCCAAAAGCGGAATCCTGATGCGATTGCTCATTTTTGCCGTTCTCCCACAAATGCGAAGTAGCGATAACCGGCAACGATAACCAGCGCGGATGTCGATTCAGTTCTTTTTGGTGCCGCGCAAAAATGATTTCCTGCCGCAAGGCACCAATCATTTTCATGGCAAAGGCTTCATAGCTGACCACCAGGTTCATACCACCTTTATTCGCCAGTGCCGCACTCACTACGGCCTCCTCATTCAGAGCGGTAATGACAGCCCCTTGTATCGACTCGGCCACACCGTCTTCCGGGTTTAACACCCGGTGTTTGAGAAGGTCCAGCGTTTGGCCCATGCGGTTACTGCGTAGCTCATCAGGGTTGCCGATACGTACGCGCACGCCCGGATTGGCGAGATGCCACTCACACAAGCGCTTATCTACGGCTGCCATGGGTGACAATGCTTGCCCCTTTTCGCACTGTGGTGAAGCAGTAGGTAGTTTTAAAACGACATCACGCTGACCGAGCGCATGGTATTTTTCCGGTACCCGGTTATCTGCCTTATGTTGTGTTATTTTTTCGATTGCACTGGTCAGCTCAGTACGCGGCAGAAAGAGCCTGGCAGCGTGTTCATTGAATAGCTGCCGAGCCGCGGCATCGCTACGAGGGTTGCCGGGCAAAGACGTGCCGTGGGCTGCATTGGTGCCAGCACCGTAAAAACCGTAGCCTTTTTCCGTTTCGGCAATCAGGTACGGCAGTTTAACCGGATAACACATTTTTCCTGCACGAATATGTGCGCTGCAGGCTTGCAAGCGCGCTTCTGATTCAAATATTCCCCAGATAAACGCAGCAGGATCGCGCCCGTCGATGGCGATCGGATGAAAATCATTCTGCTCCAGATGTTCGTAAAACCAGGTCAGGCCGCCCTGCTGGTACATGGTGGAACGCTGATCAATACGCCGGCCATTGGCGATCATCACCGGTGTTACCAGACCACAATCCTCGGCGCGCCACCAACGGCTGGCCCAATCACTGCCGCGCTGTTCTTCAAACGCACCGTCACTCAGGAAAGCCACCAGGCGCTCACCGGGGAGAGGCATGTGCACGTATTGCAGCTCAGCAAAACCCAGGTAGCCACCTTCAATCAAACCGCCCGCCGTGTGTGGATTGACATGACTGCCTAATGGGACACCCGGGCGACCATCATCCGTAATCGCGTAGCTGTAAAAATCCTGCGCCAATTGCGATAGACCTTCATCACTTAGGGGGTAGCGCTCCGCCTGTTCCGGATAGAGGTTTTGCAGTAACACATTGACCGCGTCGATGGCCGCCACACAGTGGCCCTGACCCATCAACCAGCTTCGTGTGATTCCCGCCAGGTGGTTAGCCACCATGTAAGCGACATAGGCAGGCACCATATTCAGGGAGCCACCGGTATGCCCCTGTGGATTGGCTTTAAAATCTTCAGCGTCGAGTGCGCTACCGGAAAAATCCACTTTGGTGCTATAAGTCATATGCACCACCAACCACATGGCCGCACTGGTCAGCCGGTCGGTAGCCGACAAAATCTCCAGAACCTCATCAATCTGTTTGAAGCGCCCCTCACACACCAGTTGCTGGCACAGATCAAATATGCGTACCTGTGTTTCATCGCTGTGCTGTATCACCCCGTAACCGTTTGCCCAATGAGCAAACGCTGGGTAAGTCTCGCGATACATCCTGGCTCGTTGTTCAATACGGTGATCGTTTTGTTGGTCTATCACATACATGGCTATGCCTCAGTCAGCGACTGGCTGATTGCTAAATTCGTTGGGAAAATGCTGCTGGACTGCGAGTAGCATCATCGCCGCCTCATCCGAGGCAACTACCCAGCACTGCACTTTTGATGTCATTGAGGAAAGCTCTATCGGCAGGTTGCTGTTGGCCGATTCAGCGTGCAATTCAACGCCCAAATGGGATAACCCCAACAAGAGCTCTTGGCAAAGAGCCGGATTATGTTCGGCAACACCGCCGCTGAGCACAATACCGTCCAGGCCACCTAAAATCGCAAAGTAAGCCCCCAATGTTTTCTGGAAGCGGTATCGAAACAGCTCAAATGCCAGATGGCACTGTGGGTGGTCACTGGTAAATAGTTCAGCCATATTATCAACACCACCAGACAACCCCCGCCAACCGGATTCCTGATTAAGCAGTTTATCCGTATCTTCAGGCGACCATCCTTCCTGCTTTTGTAACCAGGCCAGCAAACCTGGATCAACATCACCGCTGCGCGTACGCATTAACAGCCCCTCATTGGGCGTAAATCCCATGGAAGTATCCATTAGAAAATGTCGCCCACTTAATGCTGGAACTGTCAGGGTTGAGGACTGAAAAAAAACAGGCATAACAGACGCTTGCACCCTGGTTCAGGCCAGCAAGCGGTTGTAAATAGTGGCAAGCAACCACCCGGAAAAACCAGCCACCACAGCCCAGGCCACCAACCCCCAAAGTGCGCCGACCAGGGTTAGGTGCCACCCCATATCCTGCAACTGCATATGCACCATGTCGCCGGACATGGACATCATCATTGCGGGCATCGCCGCGACGAAGACACTGCAAATGACCCAAAGCACAATGGCACTGATTGAGCAGGCCAGACCAAATTTAAAGGCATGCAGTTTCATACCGGTGCTCCTTCTATCATGTGTATTTACCTGTCTATAAATCACCAAACCGATTGGACGATTGCGCCATGCGCATCACTTCGTGTTCCTCCAGCGAACGCAAGGTCTCCAACAATTCCTTAGCCGACGGAATGTCCGCCCGTGACGCTAGATAGCGATACAACTCGATGACCTGCTGGTGCTGATCAATGATCACTTCCATAATCTGCGCGGCATCCAGTTCGGCAAAGGGGGCATCACAATGAGCGTGCCGGGTAATCGGATGATGTTCGACGTATTCATAACACCAGGTATTGAGGGCATGTTCATCTCCGGACTTTTCAAAACCGCTTACCACGTCGGTCAGCGTTTTTTCGTGCTCGGAGAGATAAGCCAGTATCATTCGCGCCCGCTCGTCAGTGTTTTTATCCGCGCAGTGGGACAAGCACTGGTTCAGGTGTTGGTGAAACTCTTTGGTCCAGTGCAACACATCTTTCAGGGTTTCAATTTGCATGATCTTTTCCTCTACTATCTTGGTTCTCTTGTTTCGATTGGTGCAGGATCACGGGGACAAGGGTTACAGGCGCAAGATATCCCGATACCCGGCAACGTCGACCTTAAACTCCGTTTGCTCCTGCAAATGCACGCGCAAGCCTTCCAAGGCTTCAGGATCACCATGAATCAGTTTGATCGGCGTTGTGCTTGCCAATTTTGATTGGTGCAACCATTCAGTGAGTTCGAGATAGTCCGCATGCCCCGAGAGCCCGGAAATCACCTCCACCTCTGCCCGTAGTGGAATCCAGCTACCGTGGATTTTCACCGCATCGACACCTTCAAGCATCTTGGCACCACGGGTTCCACCGGCCTGGTAACCGGTAAACAGCACCGTGGTTCGGCTATCACTCAATAGCCGTTTAAAGTGGTGAAGAATTCGCCCACCGGTGGCCATACCGCTGCCGGCAATAATGATATGGGGGAAAGCCTGCCCCGCTAGCGCCTTGGATTCATCCACGGTACGGGTATAAGTGACGACATCGCACATGTGATGACATTGCTCATGGCTGAGTCGATGCTGATCGCTGTGATGACAAAAAATATCCGACACTTTGATGGCCATGGGACTGTCGAGATAGATCGGCAGTTTGGGTATGGCACCCTCTTGCATCAGCGTTGCCAGCAAATGTTGCAAGGCCTGCGCCCGCCCCACGGCAAACGCGGGCACCAGTAAAACCCCACCGTTTTTAGCAACACGGTTAACCACGGCAGCCAATTGTTGCGCAGCGTCCTGCGGATCGTGCTGCCGATTGCCGTAAGTGGACTCCATCAGCAACAAATCCAGTTCGGGCAGCGGGCGCGGTGGTTTCATCAACACGTCATCGAAACGGCCCACATCGCCTGAAAAGCCAATGCGTTTGCCTTCCGCTTCAATAATGATACTGGCGGCACCGAGAATATGTCCCGCCGGTTGCAGGTGAAAACGAATATCACCCACCTCAACCTGTTCATCAAAGTCAACCGACTGAAACAACTTCATACTCGATTCGGCGGTTTGACGGTCATAGAGCGGCTCGGGTTGTTCATGTTTGCTCAGCTTATGTTTGCTGTAGTATTTCGCGTCCTCCTCCTGAATATGACCGCTGTCGGCCAACAGGATCTGACACAGGTCTTTGGTGGCGTGATGGGTAAACACCGGGCCACGAAAACCGTGCTTGTATAAGGCGGGGATATAGCCGGAGTGATCCAGGTGCGCATGAGTGAGCAACACGGCATCGAGCTTATCGATATCCAGCGGCAGCGGTTGCCAGTTGCGCTCACGCAACCATTTGTAGCCTTGGTACAGGCCACAGTCGATCAGCACCTTGCTGCGCTCGGTTTCCAGTAGAAATTTTGAACCGGTTACGGTTTCGGCACCGCCTAAAAAGGTGATTCTCATGATACGACTCCTGTGGAATCTGATCTTGTTGGTTGCAACATGGAGATAACGGCTGTCATCAACTGCGGCGTGATATCAATGGCATTGGATGAATGGGGAATGGTGTTGGCAGTTGCTAATTGGCTTAGTCCGGCATGGATCAGTGCTTCATCAGACCCATCAGCAAAAATACCGTGAACGGCAACACATTGAATGTGATTAATGCCCTTGGATTTAAGAGTTTTGATACATTCCAGAATAGTCTGCCCGCTCGATATCACATCATCAATAATGACGGCGGTTCTCTCTCTGTACGCATCAATGTTAGGCAAGGACACTTCAACATGACGATCACCGAAGCGTTGCTTCTCACCAATGACAAACGGGTGCTGGCTATAATCAGCAATACTGGAAACCCATTGCTCACTCTCGCTATCCGGTCCTACTAACAACAAATTGTTTTGTGTTTTTAACCATTCAGCTAAGGCAGGAGCACCTTGTACCACAGAACTGGGCACGGAATAAATTTCGTCCAGGGAATGATAACGATGCAGGTGAGGGTCTACCGTCACTAACCAATCAATATGCTGAGACAGGCACTTGGCAAAAATACGTGAAGTAACAGCCTCACCGTCGACAAAGCGGCGATCCTGGCGCATATAACTGAGGTAGGAAGCCACTAATCCGACTTGCGAAGCACCCAGTTCCCGCAATGTTTCGACCAAAAACAGTAACGGTAGATACTTGGTGTTGGGGTGCGACAAATCCGCCACAACAATACAGGCACGGCCTTCCACATCAGAGGTGATACGCAAATAGGATTCACCATCGGGGAATTGACGTGCACTAAATTCTCCCCGCTGCACACCCATCGCCTTTGCTAACGAATCCGCCAATGGGTGATCGTGTAAGCAAAACACCAACGGTGTCTTTCCTGAAACCGGGTTCAGTTCACTCATGAGATTGCTCCAATCGTGAAAATGTTGGATTGTCGGTAATAGGCCAATGCGTATTGCAGCTCGCCTTCTGTGTCACTGAACAGTGTGAACAAGGGTTCACCTCGCTCTACCGTTTCACCGACACGCTTATGCAAGCGCAAACCCGCTGCCGAGACATTGGGCGCTCCCGCCAGTTTCGCCAAGCGCGCTAATTGGCGATTATCAATCGTCTGCAAAGTGCCGGTTGATGCGGCAGTTTCCGTATGTTGAAAATCTGCAGAAGGCAAAGATTTCATCCCGCCCTGGGCCGCTATAATTCGCTGAAATTGTTCCCACGCCGCACCGCTATCAAGAATTTCGGTAGTCCTTTGCAAACCTTGTTCATAGGTTTGCTGATACGCCAGGGAAAACAGATGGGCAGCCAAAAACAGTGCCCGCTCTCGAAGGTCCTCGGGCGCATCGCTGCTGCGCTGCAAAACAGCCATTACATCGCGGGCTTCCTCCACGGGACCAACACCGCGCCCGACAGGCTGACTGCCGTCCGTTATCAAGCAACGAACCTGAAGGCCGCACGCAGCACCAACCTGTGTAAATAGTGAAGCGAGGCGATCGGCATCTTTTTGCGAACGCACTTTTGCAGTAGGGCCGACAGGGATATCAATCACCGCATGGGTAGAACCCGCAGCGATTTTTTTCGACAAAACCGATGCAATCAACTGCCCTTCGCCATCAAGATCCAGCGCGCGCTCAATCCGAATCAATAAATCATCGGCGGGGCTAAGATTCACCGCTCCACCCCAGGCGAGACAACCGTGAGTTTCTGCTACAACTCGTTGAATATCCGCAAGGCTGAGATTGACGGTCGTCAGCACCTCCATAGTGTCAGCCGTACCCGCCGGTGACGTAATGGCGCGAGACGAGGTTTTCGGAATGGTTAAACCTGCTGCGCTGACGATCGCCACCACCAGCGGCGTGGTGCGATTGCCCGGCAGGCCACCAATGCAATGCTTATCCAGCACCACGGGTGAATCGGGCCAGCTGAGACGCTTACCGCAAGCCACCATGGCCTGTGTCAAGGCAATGATTTCATCCACATCCAGACGACTACCCGCACAAACGCTGAGAAAACTGGCAATTTCGATATCGGAATAACGATGGTCGCTGATGTCCTGTACGATCTCAGTGACTTCCTCGTCGCTGAGCTTATGGCCAAATATTTTTTTGCGAACAGCCGCCAGCGATGTCACCACCGGTGCATGACTGACGCTAATCAATGCCCCTGCGGTAACTCCCAGCCGTTCGATGGCGATTTTGGATAAACCAGCGCTGCCTGGTTCAATGACCTTCTCATCCACCACGTTGATCGTTGCGATTATTTGGTTTTGGCCATCTTCCACTGAAACGCGACTGTTAGCTGTAAAACCTTCCGAGCGGCAGATATGGCAATCGTTTCGCATATAAAGGACGGGTTCTTGGTGGGTATCGATACCTATATCAATAACCTTAAGAGCGTTTGCTGACTCCATCGTTTTCACCGTCATTGCTATTTTCGCCTGTTGCGTGGCGGTGACTTGTGACAACTCCATGGCTCATGCTCCGAGTTATCTTTTATGTTTTGATCCACGAATTTATAATATCCTTCTTTAAAATGCGTCCACCAGTCGTGACCAACCTCGATACCGTGTTTAGCCAACACATCCTCGATACCATCCAGGCAAAGACGTGACGCATCGTAGGCGAGATTCAAAACCTGTGACTTTTCATCGAAAGACACCGCATCCAGTCCATATAGTTTGTCGATTTCTGACAATGCATCCTGGATGCCGCCTACGCTTTTTGTGTCTAGCTTCAAATGACGGACAACAAGATTGACTTCGGACACACCCAATCGGTGCTCAGTGTTTTTCATCTCCAGTCTCCTTTACCTATTACCTATGCGGCATTTTGTTACAGCAGTGCGGCTCATGTTTGGCGTTATCTTTAACGTTTTGATCAGTCTGACGTTGCCAGCCGAGTTTGACGCGACTCCACCAATTGTCTTTGATCGACGCCCCATGCTTTTCGACGATAGCAATCATATCGTCAATAGAATGGTGAGAGGCGTCGTAGGCGACGGTGAGCATTTGTTTCGCCTCAATAAGTTTTACTCTATCTATGTAGGGAAGATCGCCGATGTCGTGAACAATCAACGGTGCATTATGCTTATCTAATCCGTATAGACTCAGGGTATGTCTGGTGACAAATCCCGGGTTAATGCCTGATCGATGTTCGCTCATCGGCCCTGTACCTTTCTTAAATAATCCAACAACTTATTTTTTGTGTTTATGCACCGGTGATTTTTTCGTCTCTGATTCATGGTCCATCATTTGCCCCATCATTTTTTGCATCATCCCCATGTGTTTTTCCATCATATCCATACGTTTTGTGATATCCATTTTGTCCATTTTCTTACCGCCTTTCATGCCGTTCCCCATATTCATCATCTGCATACCTTCTTGCATAGTTTGCATATGCTCATTCATTAATTGTTGACGTTTTTCTGGGTCGGTTTCGGTTTTGATTTCTGACATCAGGGCATGCATTTTTTTCATATGATCATGCATCGCCATCATCTGATCATGATTCATCATCCCCATCATCATGCCATTGTTAGCGCCTTGGTTTTTATCACCGTGATCATGCGCATTTTCTGCAAATACTGGTGAAGCTATTGCCGTAGCAATAACGACGGCGGAAATCATAGTTCTGATAGAATTACGTTTCATTGGTATATCCTCAATAGTTTGAAGCGGCTTTATCGGTAGAAAATTTAGGTACCCACCCTGGGGTCGACTCCATATAGCGAAGATACACGTCGCCAAATTCCTCAATCGCCATACGCTCTTCACGCTTGGCCAGTCGTACATAGACAACGACCAATATCGGGAACATGACCAATGTCGGCAGGGTCGGCCACTGCAACAGAAAGCCAAACATAATCATGATAAAAGCAATGTATTGCGGGTGACGGCAGCGGGCATACCAACCAGTGGTCGCCAGGGAGTGAGTTTGTTGCGCTTTGTGGAGCACGTTCCACGCCGACGCGAGCAGAAAGAAGCCGAGCACGATTAGTACATTGCTGGCAATATGCAGCGGATCAAAGTGCGGATCACCTTCAAACCCGAGCATGGTGTGCAGTAAATGGCCATTTTCATGGGAGAGGAAGTCCACTCCTGGGTACTTTTCCGCCAGCCATCCAGACAGAAAATATATCGTCAGCGGAAATCCATACATCTCGGTAAAGAGCGCAATAATGAACGCAGAGAAAGCCCCAAAACTGCGCCAGTCGGTTTTTGTTTGTGGCTTGGCAAAACTGAAGGCAAAGAAAATAAATATTGCCGAATTCAGTATCACCAGTGTCCAGAGACCATAAGCTGAATCACCGTGCATTTGTCGTTCTCCTGTTTTCTACCGGGTCAATGGTGGTGCCGATGTTCGCTATCCCGGCGCCCATCTTCTAATCCACGCTGGTAAGCATCTTGATCTGACTCACCCTCATGCTGATGGCCTTCTCCCTGGCGCTGATGGCTCCCACCATGCCCCCCGTGGCCACCATGACCTCCATGCATGAAAAGATGCATAAAAGGACATGCCAGCAAAATCAGAAAAGGTAAAAACTGCCAGACATGCTGGCGGTGTTCGATCAGCAGAAAATACGTGGCAGCACCAATTAGGCCCAATGCCGCCAGTCCTTTGGGTGTTAACCAGAATGATGTTTTTTGCGTTGCCATATCACACCTCACGGATGAAATTGAAAATCGCTGTCTATCGCACTGCGTTTATCATGAATCCAAAGCAAGTCATTCACCGGAATAATACAAACCAGCCCTTCGCTATCGGCATTGACGTGCGCCGTTTCTACAATCAGTTGCGCGATGTTATTTGCATGCTCTGACCTGGCGTAAATCTCCATTTGAATGTGCTTAATCAAATGATTCTCGTTGAAGCTGTCGAAGTATTCTCCACGACCGCGAACCGGATGCAGGGTGAAGCCTTTAACCCCATGCCTAATCAGTGCTTCTTCTACGTCCTTCAAACGAAATTCGTCAAAAATGGCGGTCACTTTTTGAATATTCATACTGATATCAATCCTTACTTTCTTTGTTGAACATTCTCTAATTCACCGTGAGCTGACCGCGATACATCTGCATCTGACAATGAAAGGCGTATTCACCAGATTTCAGTGCAGGTAGTTGTATGGACTTCAGTTTATTGAGGGGCAAGGTGTCACTGATTTGCAGTTCGGGAATCAGTAACGTTTCTGAGCAGGGTGATTCATCTTTACGTATGAACTTCAGCTCAACCGGCTCACCCGCAGGCACTTTAATTCGGGAGGGTGAATAGGTGCCATTTTCCACGGTAATCACCAGATCATTTTCACCCAGCTCTGCCTCTTTGGGCTTGTACAACCAAAACCACCATATAATGAGCGCGATCACAACAACGCCAACACTATTAATGATTAACATGTCCACTCTCCTAAACAAGTTTCTGACGAAATAGCCATTAGTGCTCCTGCGCTTTGAACAAGCGCAGTCGGTTGGCATTGGTGACGACCGTGAGCGACGAAAATGCCATTGCGGCACCCGCAATCACAGGGTTCATAAGTACCCCAAGCAAGGGGTAAAGAATACCTGCGGCAACCGGAACACCCGCCACGTTGTAAATAAACGCACCGAACAGGTTCTGTTTGATGTTACGTAATGTGGCCTTGCTCACCGCAATGGCATCGGCAAGCCCATGCAGCGATCCGCGCATCAAGGTGATATCGGCACTCTCTATGGCCACGTCGGTGCCCGTACCGATGGCGAAACCCACATTGGCAATTGCCAACGCTGGCGCGTCGTTGATGCCATCGCCTGTCATGCCGACCACTTCACCTTCCATCTGCAGTTCCTGAACCTTTTTGGATTTGTCCTCCGGTAACACCTCGGCAAAGAACTCTTTAATGCCCGCCTTTTCGGCGACGGCTTTTGCCGTGGCGCGGTTGTCGCCGGTCAGCATGACAACGCGAATGCCGTTGTGCTGCAGTCGTTTAATGGCGGCAATAGAGTCTTCTTTGATGGGATCAGCCACCGCGATAATGGCGGAGAGCTTGTTATCCACGGCGAAATACATCGGCGTCTTAGCCTCGGCAGCCAGGCCCTGCGCTTTTTCAACAAAATCGCCGAGTTCGATATTGCGCTCTCGCATCAGTTTTTCATTGCCGAACAGCAACGTTTTGCCATCCACCTCAGCCTGCACACCGTGACCGGCGATGGCATTGAAATTGGAGACCTTCCCGGTTTCGATACCCTTCTCCTGGGCTGACTCGACAATCGCCAGCGCCAGCGGATGTTCAGAACCCGATTCGAGCGTGGCTGCCAGCTTCAGGATAGTGTTCTCGTCCTGCTCGCCAGCGACCAAAATATCGGTGACCTTCGGCGCCCCCAGGGTAATGGTGCCGGTTTTATCCAGAATCATCGCTGATATTTTCGATGCGGTTTGCAAGGCTTCGCCGTTGCGAATAAGGACACCCGCTTCTGCCGCTTTGCCCACACCCACCATCACCGACATGGGGGTTGCCAGACCCAACGCACAGGGACAGGCGATAATCAGTACCGTGGTGGCAGATACGATGGCAAACGCCACGGCTGGGTTCGGGCCAAAGTTGAGCCAGACCAACGCACTGGTGACGGCGATAATCATTACGACGGGTACAAAATACGCGGAAATCACATCGGCCAAGCGACCAATAGGCGGCTTGGAATTCTGTGCGCGTTTGACCATGTTGATAATTTGCGCCAGGGCCGTGTCTTTGCCGACACGAGTGGCCTTAAACAGAATGGAGCCGGTTTTATTGATGGTGCCCGCTGCAACCGTGTCGCCCACGGCTTTTTCAACGGGCATGGGTTCACCCGTTAACATGGACTCGTCAATGGCGGTATGGCCTTCTATGACTTCACCATCCACAGGAATTTTTTCTCCCGGACGTACACGCACCACATCGTCCATGAGCACCTGCTCGATAGCGATATCCAGTTCCTTTTCGTCGCGTATGACTCTGGCTGTCTTAGCCTGCAGGCCGATCAGCCGTTTAATAGCTTCCGATGTGCGCCCGCGGGCTTTGAGCTCTAGGGCCAGGCCCAGATCGATCAGCCCGATAATGATCGCCGTGGCCTCAAAGTAAACATGGCGAGCTTGTTCTGGAACCGACTCGGGGAAAAATACGACCACCATGGAATACAGCCATGCGGTACCCGTACCCAGCGCAATCAAAGTGTCCATATTGGCAGAATGATTCAGGAAGGACTTCCAGGCGCCGACAAAAAAATGTTTTCCTGAGAAGTACAAAACGCCAAAGGTGAGTATGCCAACGATCAGCCAAGCGATCCGCTCGGTTGTGGTATTAACATTAACCTCCCCGGTAATCAGCGCATAGGCCATTAGCGGCCCACCCAGGGAAAGGGCTATCCAGGTTTCCTTCATCAGGCGTTTGTAATAAGCCTGATCCGCCTTTTCTTTTTCTGCGAGCGCATCATCTTCGCTCTCCGCAGCCGCAAGCTTCGCGTTGTAACCGGCTTTTTCCACCGCCTTTACCAGATCAGCAGCATCGGCATTGCCCGTCACACTCACAGTGCGCTGAGCGAAATTCATCTCGGCATTTTCTACACCGGACACCGCCTTTAGCGCCGACTCAATTTTTCCAACGCAACTGGCACAACCCGCACCTTCAATAATCAGTTCCTGAGGACCAGAGTTATTTCCTGAACTGTGGTGATTAGCCTTATGTGCATGATGATCATGAGGCGGAGTTGTCGTACCATCTTCATGGCAAGAGACACCGCCAGATTCCGTTTTAGTTGTACTCATACCCTACTCCCGGTTATTTCTTAAGAACTGTTATCGGATGACCGCCGCTGGAAAGCCAACGCCTTGCAATACTTCAACGAGATGATCTGCATCGACTGCACCAACAACTGAAGCGACACCGGTTGCCAGATCCATAGAGGCCTCACTGACCCCGGAAACGGATTTCAGAGTATGTTCTATACTTTTAACGCAACCACCACAGGTGGCTCCCTGCACTTGTAATTGGTGCAGGGGTTGCGATGATCTGCTAACACTGTTGGTATCAGGTGCCGCAGACGAAATGGATGACTTGCCCGCACAGCAACAGCCACTTTTACGTTGATTGGCGTTCGACGTTTGGTGTGTATTCATACTCATTCCTCCACGGTGAATTCTTCAATTAAATGGCAAAGCATATGACCTGTCGGAGCCTTGTCCGGTTTTTGGCTCCACTCCAATACGGCGCGTTGCATACGATCCCGCAGCCGTATCGTTTCTTTAAACTGCTGCTCAGTTTCATGTAATCTCTGATCAATCAAGCGTCTCACCGTCGGACAAGGAGATTTTTTCTTGTCAGCATGGGAAAGAATTTCCTGAATATCCTCGACCGAAAATCCCAACTGTCGGGCGCTTAACACAAACCGCAAACGCTTAACATCGTTGTCGCTGTATTCCCGATATCCATTGGCCTTGCTTTTGGTGGGATTCAGAATATTGATGTGGGTATAAAACCGTACCGTGTCTGCCGTAATGCCCAATAGCCTGGCAACCTCGATGACTTTCATGCCACCCTCCTCTTGATCCAGTCATGCCATCCTAAGCTTCCGCCGGGATCAGGACCTTGATCTGAGTCAATCACCGGTTATAAACCGAGGTTCTACACCTAGCTTTATAACCGTGCGCTGGAAAAGGTTATACACCTGTGTCATGGACACAGGTCAAGCAGTTTTAGCGTGCGGATTCATGCCATCTATTGGCTATGTTAATGAGGGGAGACTGACACCTGGACGACCCCAACATTACACACCTGTAATGTTGGGGTAGATTATTTGATCCAGATCAACTCGAATGACATTTGGCCAGATCCCTTTCTCAGTGCTTTCTCCAAAGAAGGTAAACGGCTGGTAGCACGAGTAAAGTCAGAATTACCGCACTTAGCATCCCACCCACCATGGGCGCGGCAATACGACTCATGACCTCCGAACCGGTCCCTGTTCCGTACATTATCGGCAACAGCCCCACGATAATCGCGGCAGCCGTCATCATCACCGGACGCACCCGTAAGCCGGCACCGTGTAATACGGCGTGGCGCAGGGTTTCCAGGCGGGGTTCCACGCCCTCCTGCTCACACTCCTCCAGCATATGCCGATAAGCCTGGTTGAGGTACACCAGCATGATGACGCCGATTTCCACAGCAACACCGGCCAACGCAATAAAACCCACGCCCACGGCGACTGAAAAGTTATAACCGAGCAGGTACATCAGCCAGATTGAACCCACCATCGCCAAGGGTAGTGTTCCCATAATGATTGCGACTTCAGCAAAGCTACGGAAGTTGAAATACAGCAGCACGACAATGATGGCCAGCGTCAGCGGCACTACATAGGTGAGTTTCTCTTTAGCGCGCAACATGTATTCGTACTGCCCCGACCAGTTCAACGAATAACCTGCCGGCAGCTCCACCTGATCGGCCACCACGGCCATGGCATTCTGGACGTAACTGCCAATATCCACCCCGTCGATATCGACAAAGGTCCAACCGTTGAGGCGAGCGTTTTCACTCTTGATAGCGGGTGGACCATCCTCCACATAGACGTTCGCCACGTCCGCCAGGGCAATGCGCTGGCCACTGCCGGTCACAATCGGTAGCAGTGCCAGTTGCTCCGGGGAATTACGCAGATCCTGCGGGTAACGCAGATTCACCGGGTAGCGTTCCAGGCCTTCAATGGTTTGGGTGACGTTCATGCCGCCGATGGCGGTGGCCACCACCTGTTGCACATCGGCGATATTCAGTCCGTAGCGAGCGGCTTTTTCCCGCTGGATATCCACCTTGATATAACGCCCGCCGGCCACACGTTCGGAATAAACCGAAGCCGTACCTGGCACATCTTTTAAGACCTGCTCCAGGCGCCGCCCGATTTTTTCGATTTGTTTGAGGTCGGGCCCGGCCACTTTGATGCCCACCGGGGTTTTAATGCCGGTGGCCAACATATCGATACGGGTTTTGATCGGCATCACCCAGGCGTTAGTCAGGCCGGGAAATTTCACCAGCGCGTCCAGCTCTTTTTTGAGCGAGTCGGTGGTCATCCCCTCGCGCCATTCATCCCTCGGTTTGAGCTGGATAAACGTTTCGATCATGGTCAGCGGCGCCGGGTCGGTGGCCGTTTCTGCACGACCGATTTTGCCGAACACGCTTTTCACTTCCGGTACGGTGGCAATCAGCTTGTCCGTCTGCTGCAGAATCTCCCGGGCTTTACCAATGGACAGCCCGGGATAGGTGGTGGGCATATACATCAGATCACCCTCATCGAGCGGCGGGATAAATTCGCTGCCAATTTTGCTCACCGGCCAGAAGCCGATGACCGTCACCACCAAAGCCAAGGCCAAAGTGGTTTTGGGGTGGTTAAGCACCACTTTCAGCGCAGGCATGTAGACGGCAATCAAGGCCCGATTCAGCGGGTTTTTGTGCTCAGGCAAGACCTTGCCACGAATAAAATAACCCATCAGCACCGGCACCAGTGTCACCGCCAGTGCGGCACTAGCCGCCATGGCGTAAGTCTTGGTGAAGGCCAGAGGTGAAAACATCCGTCCCTCTTGCGCTTCCAGGGTAAACACCGGCACAAAGCTCACGGTGATGATCAGCAGGCTAAAAAACAGCGCGGGCCCGACTTCAGCCGCCGATTCCGCAACCACTTGCCAGCGATTTTCGTTGGTCAGGGGTGTGCGCTCCATGTGCTTGTGCATGTTCTCGATCATCACGATAGCGCCATCAATCATTGCCCCGATGGCAATAGCGATACCGCCCAAGGACATGATATTGGCGTTCAGCCCTTGCAGGTGCATAACGATAAAGGCGGTGAGAATACCGACGGGCAGACTGACGATGGCCACCAGGCTGGAGCGGATATGGAACAGAAATACCACACACACCAGGGCAACGACGATGAACTCCTCCAGCAACTTATGCCACAGGTTTTCAACGGCGCGTTCAATCAGTCCGGAACGGTCGTAAACCGTCACGATTTCCACACCTTCGGGAAGACCCGCCTTAAGGGTTTCCAGTTTGGCTTTCACACCGTCAATGGTTTTCTGGGCGTTTTCGCCAAAGCGCATCACCACGATGCCACCGACGGCTTCACCTTCGCCATTCAGCTCGGCAATACCCCGGCGCATCTGCGGACCTACATCGATATCCGCCACATCTTTCAGCAGCAGTGGTGTGCCCTTGACGTTGATACCTAAAGGAATATTGGCCAGATCCTCGCGCCCCTGGATATATCCGGAGGCACGTACCATGTATTCCGCCTCGGCCATTTCCACGACGGATGCGCCCACCTCCTGATTACCGCGCTGGATGGCCATCTGGATATGGGACAGCGGAATATTAAAGGCCCGCAATTTATCCGGGTGTACCTTGACCTGATACTGCTTCACCATGCCGCCCAGGGCAGAGACTTCCGACACGCCGGGCACGGTTTGCAGCTCGTATTTCAGGAACCAGTCCTGCAGGCTGCGCAACTGGCTGATATCGTGTTTACCAGTACGATCCACCAATGCGTACAGGTAAACCCAGCCGACACCGGTGGCGTCCGGCCCCAGTTGCGGTCGGGCGTTGGGCGGCAAGGTGGGTGCCACTTGTGACAGGTATTCCAACACCCGCGAGCGGGCCCAATAGGCATCGGTATCCTCGTCAAAAATAACGTAAACATAGGAGTCACCGAAGAAGGAATAGCCGCGCACGGTGACCGCACCTGGTACCGAGAGCATGGCGGTAGTCAGTGGATAGGTAACCTGATCTTCCACCACCTGTGGCGCCTGTCCGGGGTAGCTGGTTTTGATGATCACCTGCACGTCCGAGAGATCGGGTATCGCGTCCACCGGCGTGTTTTTCAGTGACCAGCCGCCAATCCCCACCAGTATCAGAGTGGCCAACAATACAAAAAACCGATTCTGGACAGACCAGCGGATAATGCCTTCGATCATGGCTTACCCTCCCCGTTGTGCTGACTGTGGTCCATATCCATCTGACTGTGATCCATATTCATCGAATCGTGGTCTGTCTCCATCGAATCGTTACCCATCTCCATGCCATCATGAGTCATGGATTGATGTTGGCCGTGATCCATTTCCATACCGTTGTGACTCATCGGCTGATCACCGTCGGAAATCGGCATGTCTTCGGTAGCAGCATCAGGTCGATGGATCTGGCTGATCACATAGTTGTTGTCGCCCTCTCTTGTAATTTCTACGTGAAGAGTCATGTCAGGCTGTAAACCTTGAAGGTCTACATTTTTAGAGGCGGTAAAATTCATGGTCATGGCCGGCCATTGCCAGTCATCGATGGCGTCATGCGCCAGCGTCAACATCCGGTGCTCGGTCATCAGGCTTTTAATACGTGCGCCGACCCAGACCGATGTGGGCACCGTAGTCTCAGCCTTATCATCCGAACCATGGTCCATGCGCCGAAAGTCCGAGGTTTTGCTGGACTCGGAATCAATCAGAAATTGTGCTGAGGTCACAATGCGGTCGCCCTCATCAAGCCCCGACATGATTTCCGCCTGATCATCAGTGATATGCCCAACCCGCACAGCAACGGATTTAAAACGGCCTTCGTCCTTGGCCAGCACAACACGGGATTGACTGCCGGTACGAATCAGCGCCTCACGGGGAATCAACAGAGTGTCGTCCATCGGTGCCGCCTCAATGCGCATCTGCGCAAACATACCCGGTTTCAGATAACCATCGGGATTGTGAAAATGCACTCTTACCTGAGCGGTGCGAGTCGTGGTGTTAAGGCTCGGGTAGACATAGTCGACCTGGCCCTGCCACTCACGCCCCGGTAAATAACCCAAATGCATCTGGACCTGATCGCCGACTTGCACCAGGGAAGCCTGTCGCTCAAAGACTTCACCAATCACCCAGATATGATCCAGCTGACCGATCGCCATGATTTCCATGCCGGGTTTTACAAACATGCCTTCGCGCGCCATGAGGTTATCCAGTACACCCGATTGCGGGGCTGTGATGGTGATGGTCTGGCTCACCTTGCCGGATTTCTTCAGTCGGTTGATTTCTGATTCTGGCACCTGAAGAGATGCCAGGCGCTCCTTAGCGGCGTCAATCAGCGTGGCGTTATTGCGCTTTAGTGCCAAGAGTAATTCCTCCTGCGCATTAACCAGGGTCGGTGAGTAAAGCGCATAGAGAGGTGCCCCCTGCTCCACCGGATCGCCAGATGCTTTGACGTAGAGTTTTTCGATCCAGCCCTCTACCCGCGGGTGAATATGTATCAAGCGATCTTCATCGTATTGCACATAACCCACGGTATTGACGGAAACGTCCATCTGGCCTCGGGTAACGAGTGCCGTGCGTACGCCAAGGTTATTGACCACATCCGGTGATATTGTGACTGTGCCAATCTCCTCATCACCGCCGGCTTCTTCATACACCGGAATCAGGTCCATCCCCATGGGGGATTTACCCGGTTTATCACGCTTGTAATTGGGGTCCATCGGCGCGACCCAGTAGAGCGGTTCCTTTTTGGCTGTCGCCTTACCGCCCTCTCCCGCGTCTTGCATACGCCACAAGGCTGAATAGTGGGCGAGGGTTGCCGTCGCAATCAGCAAAGCAACGGTAATGAAAAATGATTTATTCAATTGCATCTTCATGGAGTCATTCCTTCCGTGCGGTTGCCGTTTGCTGCAGGAGACTGCTTTGCGCGGCTTTGCGGTAACAGCCCTGAGCGGTTTGGCGGTAACAGATAGTTCAGTTCGGCAATGGTTTTTAGCCGGTCGACCCTGATGGTCAGGAAATCGATCTTGGCGTTTAGCTCGGCGATACGGGCACGCACGGCTTCGGCAAAGTCACCATCGTCGTTGTTATAGGCAGTCAGGGCAGCTTCGGCCTGCTCTGCCATTTGCGGCAGTAGCTGCTGGTCGTAGAGTGTGCGGCGCTGATTCAGACGCTGGATTTGCACGAGCATTGTGTCCAGTTGCGCCATCAGTTTTCGCGCCATCAGTAGCTTGTCCGTTCGCAGCGCCTCGGCTCGGGAGGTGGCAGCACTAACGTCCTTATCCTGTCGATTACCCGTGAAAAGCGGCAGATCAAATGTGACACCGACCGAGAACAGATCGGCGCGATCCCGGCCCATGGGGTCATCGTCCCGATAGCCGTACTGGGCGGTGAGCCCCCACTCGGGCTTATACTTTTGCTGGGCCAATTCAACCCCGGTCTGCATAGCCTCGATACGCTGGTCAAAGGCCAATAACAGGGGATGCCGATTGATCTGTTCATAGAGCCAGCGATCATTGTGCGTCTGACCCATGGCTAAGGTTGGCTCATCACCCAATTTGCTGGATAAGGTCTGCGCCAATGGCAGACTGGCTTGACCGCCAATCCACTCGGACAGTCGCTGCTGGGCAGATTCAAGTTGTTGTCGCAACGCAGTCAGACGATCATCCAGCCGGGTGAGCTCCAGTTGTGCCCGGATAATATCCTGCTGGCGAGCGCGCCCCAATGCGGAGGAATAACTGGCTTTGGTTGCATCCACCAGATGTTCAAACAGCGCGCGATCCTGCTCAATTAAACGGATACTTTCCTGTGCCCGGTAGGCTTCCAGCCATAACTGAGTCACCGTCGCGGTCACCTTGTCCTGGCGATCCCGTCTGAGCAAGGGCTCCTGGGCCGCCAACTCCTGCTTTTGGCGGCTGGTTAGTTTCAGACTATCGCCGCGTGGAAACATCTGACTAACGCCCACAGTCAGCTGCGTCATCGGTTCCTGGTTGATATCGAAACTGTCGGTCGGGAAGTTAGCCGCCATCAGACTGACCTTAGGATCAGGCAGGGTTGAAGCGGAAATGGATTCACTGGCCAGTGCATCTTCCCGGTAACGACTGCCATTCAGCCAGGGGTCGGAACCAATCGCCTGTGCAATCGCCGCTTCCAAAGTCAACGTACCAGCCTGGTCTTGATCCAGCTGTGTTTGGGCAAACTGTTCTTGGGCAACTTTTTCCTCGGCAAAAGCAGGAACCCCTACCAACAGGAACAATAATAAAAAACGCCTTTGAATGTTCATGGTGATACGTCCTATTGCTGATCGCGACTGTTCACTGAAGCAAACACTTCAGCAGAACCGTCCTTTTTAAGCAGCCACACCTGATAAGGCATAAACCTGTCGCCCATTTCCATCCCGGGGCTGCCCGCTGGCATGCCAGGCACGCTCAGGCCGATGGCACCCTGCGGTGGGTTTTCCAGAAACTGCTGCATGAAGCGCGCGGGAATATGACCTTCGAAGACATAGCCGTCACTCGTCACCGCCGTGTGGCAGGATTGGTATTCGGTGGCAATGCCATGCTCGTCTTTAACGCGATTCAAATCTGCCGGGTGGTGGATTTTGGTCTCAAAGCCGGAGTCTTCCATGTGCCGGACCCATTGCTGGCAGCACTGGCAGGTGCGGCTTTTGTAAACATCCAGTGTGGCAATCGATGCGGCTTTAGCGGCATGATTTTCGCCCTCCGAACAGGCAGCGAGGAATAACAGGGAAACTATCAGCGCAAGATGGCGCAGATAATCAGGTAAAGGTTTCATGGTAACTCCCAATCATAAGACGCGATGAGCGCATTCAGTGACGATCACGCGTTTTAAACAACTGTTTTGGGAGTTTTGTCGACTCCCGCTTGATAAGGATAAGTGGGTAGAGGCCTAAATTTCAGGCGTACCAACCCTATATCAACGGGAAATGGGGGGACGGAATAGCGAGGAAACTTCCTGAGTAAGGAAGGAAACCGAATATTCTGTATTGAGAGTTTGAGAAAACTGAACGGAAAACGGCGACAGTGTACTTACCACCGCAACACTGGCAGAAACACAGTCCATCTGAGAACAATCGTCCTGGCTGCAACAGCCTTTGGCCTTGGCATTATCGGCCGCAGCGTGGTTCATATGGGCCATATCCATTGTTGCTGCCATTGCATGAGCGGTGGAATGATGAGTCATCTGTTCGCAGGGCAACTTCACAACGGCAAACGACTGGCTGGTAAAAGCCAGTAACGCGAAGATTGCCATGTAAAACCCAAATCTGTTCAATTGCATACTGAGATGATACAACTCATTATTTATATCTGATAAGTCTATATATTTCGTCTGAATGTTCAATCTTTCGTTCCACTTCATGCGTTGAGGTGGATCAAAAAACTTGTTATTTCGTTACCGCTAAACTGAAAAATAAATTGCACCAACCATAAAAAATACCTTCTCAGTAAATAGTAAAACACAAGTCTGTCAACCAGATGACGGTATAATTACAAAGCCGTCATACACGGTTGCTTGAATTATGGCGTGGTTAAGCCCAAAGGGCTCCCAGTGGTACGGCATAAAGATTGTCACCAAAGGCTGTCGTATGGTCGCCGTCATAGAGCAGAATACCGATCTTGAAGCGATCGGCAGCCACGGATTGAAACCGTTTCAGTCCGGTAAAATCCTTCGCACTTAAGGTCGCTGCCGCCTTCACCTCGATGGCGAAGCAGTCACCCATGGCGTTCTCGATAATCACGTCCACCTCCACTTTGTCCTTATCCCGGTAATGGTAAAAACTCAATGGTTCGTCCACCCAAACCGCTTGCTTGCGCAATTCGTTATAAACGAAGGTTTCCAACAGCAGACCAAAATCTCCCGGTTGTTTGAGCAGACGGTCCCGGTTGAGGCCTCGCACGGCGCACATCAGGCCAGTATCGACGGAATGCAGTTTGGGTGTCTTCACCAGCCGTTTATATTCGTTGGAATGCCAGGCGGGCAATTGCTCCACCAGAAACAATTGCTCCAACAGTGCCATATATTTTTTGATGGTCAGCCGATCCAGTCCCAGTTTGCCCCCCAATTCGGTGAGATTGACCAGTTTACCGGCGTAAAAGGCGGTGAGCTTGAGCAACTTGCCCATTAAATCCGGATGATCAATGTGGGTCAGATCACGAATATCCCGTTGCACCAGAGTGCTCAGGTATTGCTGATACCAGGCCTGGGAGCGTCGTTCACTGGCGCGCTGTAGCGGCTCCGGAAAACAACCGGTGACCAATCGGTTCAGGATGTGCTCCCTAACACGGATGGACTGGGTTGAAGGAGCTTCCCGGTTCAACAGCTTAGAGAGAAATGTCGGTTGCTGCCCCTGGATCTCACACTCCGAGAGCGTCATCAAGCGCACCGATTCCATCCGGCCCGCCAGAGAGTCGGAGAGCCTCGGCAGTAACAAGGCATTGGCGGAGCCCGTCAGCAGAAATCGACCGGGTGTACGCTGTTCGTCCACTGCCTGCTTGATGGATACGAACAACTCCGGCAGGCGTTGCACTTCGTCCAGGGCAATGCGGGTGGCTGGCAGGTTGCGAATAAAGCCCACCGGATCGGCTTGGGCAATCTCAAACTGGGCCTGGTCATCCAAGGTGATGTAGGTCCATTGCTCGGCCCCCATTTCATCCATCAAGGTCTTCACCAGGGTGGTTTTACCGGTCTGACGGGGCCCCATGATAAACACGACGGGCGTGTCGCTCAGCGCTTCTTTGACGTGGAGTTCAGAATAACGAGGGTACATAAATGGACTTCCGGCTAAACAGGAGTTGTAATTCGGCTACCTGATATTCTATTATCGTCCAATCGTTATTACAATGCCGTCCAAATGTGAAAGATGGCAGTACCCACTGTCGGCATCATAAAAACACAAATAAAAACAACTCTATAGGAGTAGTTGGCGTGACCACAAACCGATGAGGCGCTCATGACAGCCAAAGAGCAGTTTTTGACCAACCAACAACGCTATCAGCCACTGATATTGCCGCAACGCTTTTCCGACGAGGAAATGGTTCGCGACTGGACCCTGAATCGCCGCGACTGCCAGATGGTTAACAAATACCGCAAACAGTACCGCTTGGGCGTTGCCATCCAGCTCTGTGCCATGCGCCTCTATGGCCGCTTTCTGAACCAGCTCAGCGATCTCTCGTCCCGCGTGGTCAGCTACCTCAGCAGCCAACTCGATTTACCGCCAGCGCTCACTGTGGAAGTGCCCGAACGGGAAGCCACCTTATTGGAACACCGCAATAACATCCTCAAATACCTGGGATTCAGGCGTTTTGATGTCAAGGTGGAAGCCGATCTGGATCGCTGGGTCGAAGCTCAGGCACACCAGGGGTTACTGCCGGATGAACTCTTTCATCGGGCAGAGCGCTACCTGCTGTTGAATCGGATTGTTTTACCGGGGCCCACCACCATCGAACGGCAAATCGTTCGCATCTGCAACCAGGTCCATGCTCAGCTCTTTGAGCAAGTGTTTGAACAGATGTCGCCTGAATTGCGAGAGGCTATCGATGATCTGCTGCAAACTTCAGGCGGCAATCAACGAACCTATTTCAATCAGCTTAAGGAATATCCACCCGCTGCCAAAATTTCATCGCTGAAGCGCTACCTTGAGCGCTACGACAATCTGGTGGCTACCGGTATTAATGCATTCGAGGAAAAGCTCATTGATACCACCTTTCTTCACTACCTGTACCGATTGACCAAGCGCTACAGCGCCAAGGACATGAAACGCTTCAAGGATCATAAGCGCTATGCCCTGATGGTGTGTTTCCTGCTGGAATCCCGAAAGATATTGCTCGATCACCTAGTTAAAATGCACGATCAGTACATGACGGAGCTGTGTCAGCAAACCAAAAACAGTCACGACAAGAAGCATAAGGAATTTCGTAAACGCCAGAAGAAAGCTATCGACGCCGTGCTCGATACCACGCATGTTTTGCTGGAATGGCCGGATGAACAGCCGTTGTACAAGAATGACTTATGGCAGCGTATTGACGAGAAACACTTGCTAGCCTCCATTGACGACCTGCACATTTTTAAACGCCTGGAAGAATGCGGCTACTGCGATTTGTTGCTGACCCGTTACCCCAGTTTACGAAAGTATTTTTCCGACTTTATACGGTTACCGTTTGAAGTGGCGAAAGGTTCTGGGCCACTGATAAAAGCCATCCAGTTCGTCCGGCAGTTGGATGACGGCGATCTGAAAAAACTGCCGGAGAATACACCGACTGCGTTCATTCCCCGCGAGCTGCGTCGCAGCCTTAAAGATCAAACCGGCAACATCAATCGCAATGTTTGAGAAATGGGCCTTGCTCTCGCGATGAAAGATGCGTTGCGTTCCGGCGATTTGTATTTACCACAGAGCAAACAGCATGTGTCGTTCTGGGATCTGACCTTGAACGAGCCCAACTGGGATGAAACCAAACACACCGTCTATACCGAGCTACAGCAGCCTTTGCCACACGAAGTGCGTTCCGCCATTTCAACCCAGTTCCACGAAGCGGTGTCAGCAGCGCAAAAGCGTTTTGGACTGGATAATTTCGCCGAGATACACAATGGCCGGCTGAAACTCAAGCGTGACGACAAGCTAGACGTACCAGATAAAGTCAACCAACTGCAAAAGGTGATCGATGCGCATATGCCCAGCATACGCATCGAGCAATTGCTGATGGAGGTGGATCAAATGACGCATTACAGTCGTCACTTTGTCCCTATCCAATATCACCAGTCACGGCCCAAAAACTTTTACAAAAGCCTGATGGCTGCCATTATTTCACAAGCCACAAACCTGGGCGTCGTGTCCATGAGTAACAGCGTCAATGGCGTTACTGTCGATATGCTAAGGCATATCCTGCAATACTATATTCGCGAAGAAACCCTGATCAACGCCAGTGCTGAAATTGTGAATCAACACCATGAGCTGCCGTTGAGTGCGGTGTATGGCTCCGGTACATTGTCCTCTTCAGATGCGCAACGCTTTAAAATCCGCGCCGACAGCCTGTTGGCTTCATACTATCCCCGCTATTACGGCTACTATGAAAAAGCCATCGGGATCTACACCCACGTATCCGATCAATATTCCGTGTTCAGCACCAAGATCATTTCCTGTAGCCCTCGTGAAGCCCTGTATGTTCTGGACGGTCTGCTGGAAAACAACACAATTCTGAAAATCCGAGAGCACACCACCGATACGCATGGGTACACTGAAATCGTCTTCGCCCTCTGTCATTTGCTCGGCTTCTACTTTATGCCACGCATTCGGGATCTGAAGGATCAGCAGCTATACCGTATCGACAAATCCGTCGATTACGGTGACCTCAACCATTTACTCACGAAAACAGCTGATTTGGCGATTATTGAGGAGCAATGGGAATACATGATGCGGGTGGTCATTTCTCTGAAACAAAAAACTTCGCCAGCACACGTCATCGTTCAACGGTTGACCAACAGTTCACCCTTCGATCGCCTCACCAAGGCCTTTACCAACCTGGGCCGGATCATCAAGACCGAATACATTCTGCGGTACCTAACTGACAAAGACCTGCGCCAAACCGTCCAGCGGCAACTGAATAAAGGGGAATACCGGCACAAACTGCCGCGCTGGATATTCTTTGCGGACCAGGGTGAATTCACCACTGGGGACTATGAGGAAATCATGAACAAGGCCAGCAGCCTCAGCTTTGTATCCAATGCCATTCTGTACTGGAACACGATCAAGATAAATGACGTGGTTGAGCAGCTCCGGCAGCAGGGGGAGGATATCGACGACAAGACCTTATCCCATATCTCGTTATTGCCCTATAAGCATGTGTTGCCCAATGGTACGTACTTTATTGAAGATGAGGGGAAGGGGTGATTATTCGGAAACCTACGGTTACGCGGAGGGCCTGGGAGTCAAAACCGTAGGTTTTCGTTCAAATGCCCCCGCTGGTCCAAAATTGGCGAGGCCTGCAAAGCAGCGGGAGTTCTGTTCTGTGTCGATGCGATCCAGGCCGTCGGTGCTCTCAGGTTTGATGTCGAAGAAATACAGTGCGACTTTGCCATGGCAGATGGTCACAAGTGGCTGCTGGGCCCTGAAGGGCTGGGCTTTTTCTATGTCCGGGAAGAGCGAATGAACGATCTGTCACTCAATGAGTATGGCTGGCACATGATCAAACAAGCCGGTGATTACAGCCAGACCAGCTGGGAGGTCACGGATACAGCAATGCGTTTTGAGTGTGGGAGCCCCAACCTTCTGGCTGCACATGCACTCCATGCGAGCACCAGTCTTCTTCTGAATACAGGCATAGAAAACGTTGAGGCAGCAGTTCTGAGCAAAGCGGATTCGTTATGTGGTCTGTTATCTGATGCTGGAGCTGAAATCATCACACCAGCTCACAGCAGAGGGCGCTCTGGAATTGTGACATTCGGGACGAACGGACGATCGCCCAAAGAAGTGTGGCAAGCATTAATGAGTAAAGGAGTTATCTGTATGCACCGCGGTGGAGGAATCCGCTTTTCGCCTCACTTCCATACGCCTCTCTATCGCCTGCAGCAAGCGGTCAGCATCGCTGCGGAAGAGTGTCTTTGGTAATTAAACTTTCCAGACAAGCCCCAGACACTACATAGTATGCGTCATACGGTCTGATTTAATTGCGCCAGCAAGGTAGGTTTCTATCTTGTTGCGGGCAATATCATCTTCATCATTGAACTGGACGCCGACGCCTGCAACTTTATTGCCTTGCGCCCCCTTGGGCGTTACCCAAACGACTTTACCGGCAACAGGGATCTTCTCAGGCTCATCCATCAACTTCAGCAGCATGAAGACTTCGTCTCCCAACTGATACTGTTTACTTGTTGGAATGAAGAGCCCACCGTTTTTAATAAACGGCATATAGGCAGCATACAGGACTGATTTATCTTTGATGGTTAATGACAGGATGCCATTCCGACCGCCTGGGTTCATGCAATTACTCCCGCTTTTGCTTCAGTCAACGCCTGCCACTCGAGCAACAAGGTTTCCAGGGTCAGCGTTTTGTTATGGTGGGAAGCACCTGACATCAGCTGACCGAGTATTTGTTGTAATTTTTTCTGAAAGGTTACCAGCATTTCCCGCTTCACAACATAAGCGTCCATAAGTTCTGTGACTGGCCCTGCAAACTGAAGATGTTTTGCCTCCGCACCACACGCCGCCTTCAGGACATCGCAAGACCACTGGTAAAACCATTGTATAACCGTCTGGAACTCCAGCTTACTCCAGGACGAGGCAATTTTATCGAGAGGCAAAGACGACGTAGTCCATTGTTGTAATTCCGAGACCCATTTTTCCTGAACCGTCGCGACACCGCTGCTCAGCCAATTCTTGGCAGCGACAGGAGCACCGCCATTTCTCGCCAGTGCCATGTCGGCATCAGCTGAGCCTACCCCCTGATCCTGCAGCCAGTCTTTCGATGCATCATAAGATGGCAGGGCCAGATTGATACGCTGGCAGCGGCTGCGAATGGTAGGGAGAACAGAACCAAAGCGCTCTGTTTCAAGTAGGATAAAGCTTTCACCCGGGGGCTCTTCCAGGGTCTTAAGCAATGCGTTGGCCGCATTTACGTTCATAACCTCCGCAGGGCGAAGAATGACGACCTGACACTGACTGATCTGAGGCGTCTGAAAGATCAGCTCATTCACTTTGCGAACATTGTCGATACGAATCTGCTTTGAGTTTTCTTCCGGCTGGCAAAGCATAAAATCGGGGTGACTGCCCGCCGCCCAAAGCTGACAACTGTGGCACTGCCCGCACGCCTCGTCCGCAGGATTCTGACACAACAACCAACGCGCGACATTCAGTGATAACTCATGCTTACCGATGCCTGCACTGCCTGTTATCAGCAGCGCGTGTGGCAGGCCAGCAGTGCGGTGGCGACGTACAAGAGAACTCCAGGCATCCACCTGCCAGGGATAAAGAGACATCAGGATTCCACCTGTTGTTTTTTGTCTTCTAACTCGCCTGCAACCACTTTCAGGACTTGCTCAGTCACTTGTTCAAGCGGAGCGGTCGCATCAATGACCCGAAATCTCGAATAACGCTCGGCCAGTGCCAGGAACCCCAGCCGGACCTTTTCGAAAAATGACATGGCTTCAGCCTCAATACGATCAGTCTCTTCTGCCAGATCCTCAGCCCGGGCTCGGGCACGCCCCATACCAATCGCCACCGGCGCATCAAGTAGCAACGTCAGGTGTGGTTCAACACCGCCCTGCGCAAGCGCTTTAAGCTGCTCGATATTGTCGTGAGAAAGACCTCGCCCATAGCCTTGGTAGGCGATAGTAGAATCGGTGAAGCGGTCACACAGGACCCAGTCACCGCGCTCCAGCGCAGGCCGGATAACGGCATCGACGTGCTGAGCACGTGCCGCAAACATCAGGAGTAACTCTGTCATATCAGACATAGGTTCTTCATGATGCGCTTTCAGAAGATCGTTACGGATTTTTTCAGCGATCGGGGTTCCGCCCGGTTCGCGAGTCACCACCACAGAGATTCCCTGCGATTCGAGGTGCCTTGCAACCGCCTGAATATTGGTCGACTTACCAACACCTTCACCACCTTCAAACGTAATAAAACGACCGGAAGTAGTTAGCATCAGTCAGTCTCCCCGCTGCTTTGCTCTGCTTTTGGCGCTGAGCGGTAGTCGCTCCGTCGCGATAGTTGGTAGCGTCGCACTGCCTTATTGTGCTCTTCCAGAGTGGAAGAAAAATAATGGCTACCATCCCCCCGCGCGACGAAGAATAGCTCGGTACCTTCTGCAGGGTTCAACGCCGCGCGAATAGCTTCTCGGCCAGCCAGCGCGATAGGCCCCGGAGGCAGTCCTTTGTTGCGATAGGTGTTATATGGATTACTGCGATCACGCAGGTGCGCTCGCGTGAGATTGCCATCGAAAGACTCACCCAGGCCGTAGATGACGGTTGGGTCTGTTTCTAACCTCATATTCTTTTGTAAGCGGCGCACAAAAACACCGGCGATAACCGGACGTTCACTGGCGACACCCGTTTCTTTCTCGATAATAGACGCCATGACCAGCGCTTCATACGGCGAGGTATAAGGCAGATTAGCATCGCGCGCCTGCCACTCCTCTTTAAGCACCCTGTTCAGTCTTTCGTGCGCCTGAGTGATGATTTCAGAGACGGGCTGGTTGCGGTGATAAACATAGGTGTCCGGGTAAAGCTGTGCTTCAGCATGAACTGTAAGACCAAGATAGTCGGATACACGCTCGACGGTAAGGGCTCCGAGGTCTTGTTGAAGATACTCAGCCTGACTCAACGCTTCGAGAGCGGCAGACAGCCTGCGTCCTTCAATTAAGGAAACCCGATACGTTCTGGTCTGAGCTTCCGCCAGGTACGGCAATATCGTGAGGCTGCTGAGCCCCGGTGGAATAATAAATTCACCGGCACGAACATCACGCGCCCCGCCAGTCAGTCTCGCAGCAACTTTCAGGCGAAGAGCCGAACGAAGCCACCCCTGATCTTCCCACTGCTGCGCCATGCTGTTCAGCGACTGTCCCTTCTCGATCACGACAACGACAGACGTTTGATTAAGGTTTTTCTGACTCAGCCACCAGTACCCTACGGAGCCGAGAATAAGCCCTGCCAATACAAGCAGAGCTATCATTGCGAGCAAGAGTCGCTTAAGCATCATTCAAACATTTCCTGATAGGCAAGCTGCCATCGCTTTGCTTCTGGTGCCACATCCAGAGTCTGGCCATCAAAGATGTGACAGGAGCGAATTCCAACAAGACTATTTGTAAAAATCAGCCCTTGAGCGCTGTTAAGCTCGGGCAGACCAAAGTTTTGTACGTTGATTTCGGGGTTCGTATCCAGCAACCAGCGTCGTACTACTCCATTAATCCCCGACGAGGTTATTTCCGGGGTTAGCCAACGGCCGTCCAGTTTAACAAAAACATTGCTCATGCACCCCTCAATCACGATCCCGCTACTATCGAGCATGATGCATTCATCCCACTCGACATCGAAGCTGTCGCGGGCAAGTACCTGCTCAAGTCGGTTCAGGTGTTTATGCCCAGCGAGCAATGGCTGAGTCGATAACACAATATCGCTCGTACCAGCAACGTAAGGGGATGTTGAAAACGCCGGTGCATTGAAATAGCGCACCGTTACCAACGGCATGAGATCTGGAGTGAATCCGTATCCTCGTGGACCAACGCCTCTCGTTACCAGAAGCTTGCACGCTGTCATACCGACTGGATGCGCCATCGAATCAATCGCGTGCAAAACGAATTCAACCGCGACGTCACTGAAGCGGAGCGCTTTCAGCCCCAGTGCCAGGCGCTCGACATGCATTTGCCAGAGAGGTGCAACACCGCGACCATCAAGACGGACCGTTTCAAAGAGCCCATCACCGAACTGCTGCCCTCTGTCATCAAACTCCTGCGCATCAGACTGCCAGCCATTTCCGGCCTGATAGTTAAACTTCATTGAGATATCCGGCTAAAAATCAGCGTGGCATTAGTCCCACCAAAGCCAAAGGAGTTGCTCATTACATGCTCCAGCGGCATATCCCTTGAAACTGGGCCGATCAAGTCGAGATCACAACCAGGGGACGGCGTTGTCAGGTTTAAAGTCCCCGGAGCCTTCTGGTTACACAGAGCAAGGACTGAGATGAGAGCTTCGAGCGAACCAGCAGCACCAATCAGATGGCCAGTCATCGACTTAGTCGAGGAGATCGCGAAACTGTTGGCCGCCTTACCGAAGGCGGATTTTATCGCATTAATTTCAGCGAGATCGCCCGCAAGGGTCGACGTGCCGTGAGCATTAATGTAGCCAATATTGTCGGGCGTTAAGTCAGCATTGTGAAGAGCATTGGCCATCGAAAGCGCCGCCCCCTCGCCGTTCTCAGGTGGTGAGGTCACGTGATAAGCATCATCACTCATGCCAAACCCTGAGAGCTCTGCGTAGATCTTTGCCCCCCTCGCCTGAGCATGCTCAAGAGACTCGAGAACAAGAACAGCAGCGCCACTACTAAGAACAAACCCATCACGGTCAACGTCCCAGGGGCGACTTGCCCCCTGTGGACTATCTGTACGCGTGCTCAATGCACGAGCAGCGGCAAAGCCAGAAATCCCCAATGGCGAACACGCCATCTCAGCCCCGCCAGCGACCATCAGATCTGCATCGCCGAAGGCAATGGTTCGTGCAGCGAAACCGATATTGTGTGTACCGGTGGTACATGCGGTGGCAATTGAGAAGTTAGGGCCTTTGAAGCCGTGTCGGATTGCTATGTTACCAGCAGCCATATTGACAACCGAACCAGGCACAAGGAAAGGAGATACCCGCCGTGGCCCACTGTTATTGAGCGTATCGACGTTTGTTTCTATCGTCGATATGCCGCCAATACCAGAACCCACCGCAACACCGCAGCGAACCGGATCGTACGTCTCTCCGAGCCCTGCATCATTAAGCGCCTCATCTGCGGCGACCAGCGCGTATTGAATAAACGGGTCAAGTTTGCGCGATTCTTTTGCAGATAGTACATCATCCGCACAAAAACCTTTAACTTCACCACCGAAGTCAACGGAATAACCTGTGGTATCAAATCCCGTTATAGGACCTATCCCACTTTCACCTGCAAGAATCGCTTTCCAGGTATCCGGAGCATTCAAGCCGCACGGATTCACCGTGCCCAGCCCCGTAATCACTACGCGTTTGGTTTTCATATTCAGTCACCCGCCCAGAATGAATATACCCTGCAGCATTTCAGTGTCGGGACAGAACCCCGCTCATACGGTGGTTGCCGCAGGGCACAAAAAAGCCGCGACGGCTGCGCGGCTTTTTCCTATCGCTACTAACCCTTACAGGTTAGCAACGATGTAGTCGATAGCTTCCTGAACGGTAGTCAGCTTCTCAGCCTGCTCGTCTGGAATCTCAGTCTCGAATTCTTCTTCCAGAGCCATAACCAGCTCTACAGTGTCGAGAGAGTCTGCACCGAGGTCATCAACAAAAGAAGATGAAGCTTTTACTTCTTCTTCCTTAACACCCAGCTGTTCACAGACGATTTTCTTTACGCGTTCTTCAATGTTGCTCATTGCTATATTCCTGACTTGTTAAATTTTCCAGAAGGTCAGCGAGACCTTAGCCCATGTTCATACCGCCATTCACATGAATGGTCTGGCCGGTAATATATCTCGCGTCTTCGCTTGCCAAAAAGGCAACCGCGCCTGCGATATCATCGACATGACCGAAGCGCTTACCCGGAATGGAGGCTAGGATGGCCTCTTTTTGCGTTTCAGGCAAGACATCTGTCATGTCAGTTTGAATAAATCCAGGCGCAACACAATTCACGGTGATATTGCGACTGGCGATTTCCTGAGCAAGCGAGCGACTAAAGCCTTCCAGGCCAGCCTTCGCGGCGGCGTAATTCGCCTGACCACCATTGCCCGTCGTGCCAATAATCGAACTGATATTCACAATACTTCCGGCTTTTTGCTTAAGCATTGCCTTAGCCAAAGCCTTGCACACACGAAAGACTCCGGTGAGATTGGTATTCACCACCGCATTCCAGTCATCCTCATTGAGGCGCAGGAAGAGATTATCGCGCGTTATGCCGGCATTATTCACTACAACGAAAGGCGTACCGTACTCAGAAAGTAAGGCTTTCAATGCCGCCTCAGTCTGTTCGCTATCGGAAATATTCAGAACCAGAGCCGAGTGCTCGTCACCATGTTCGCGCAGCTTTGCCTGAAGGCTCTCAGCACCTGACTCACTGGTTGCGGTCCCTACAACCCGGTAGCCATCTGCGATCAGGCGCTCAGCGATAGCAAAACCGATACCACGGGATGCACCAGTCACAAGAGCCAGTTTTTTGTCTGACATTATTCTGCTCCCTGAATTTTGGCCATGCTTGCTTCCAGCCCCGCGAGATCGCCAGTACCCGCAACAGGCAGGCTTTTATCAATACGCTTATTGAGACCGGCAATAACCTTACCTGGCCCAAACTCAACAGCGAGCTCTGCATGATGTCGAACCGCAGGTACGGCTCCGGTCCAGTTAACCGGGCTGTAGAGTTGTTGAAGAAGGCGTTGAGGAATCTCTTCCAGCGTTGCTGGCGCATTACCAACATTGTGGTAGACGGGGAATTTAGGCGCTCGCCACTGAATCCCCTCAAGGTCGGCTGCAAAAGTATCCGCTGCTGCTTTCATCAGACTTGAATGGAACGGACCACTGACCGCAAGAGGAAGTGCTCTCTTGGCACCGGCTTCCTTCGCAAGCTCTATGGCTTTTTCAATACCTGCCTGCTCGCCGGCGATAACAATCTGCCCCGGCGCATTGAAGTTTGCTGGCTCAACAATGCCCTCCTGGGACGCTGCTTCACAAACCTCGACGATCTGCTCGTCGTTCAGACCCAGTATGGCCGCCATGCCCCCCTGCCCAGCAGGAACAGCAGCTTCCATCAGTTCGCCGCGACGGCGCACAAGGCGGACGGCATCAGCGAAATCAATTGCATCTGCAGCAACTAACGCCGAATACTCACCGAGTGAATGGCCCGCACCTGCGGTGACATTGAGTGCTGGGCTGTGTTTGCTGACGACACGCCACACAGCCGTACTCGCAGCAAGCAGTGCTGGCTGAGTATTGAATGTCTGATTGAGGGTGGAATCCGGCCCATCAGTGACCATCTTCCAGAGATCGATACCAAGAGCATCGGAGGCTTCAGTGAATGTCTCACTGATTTCAGAATACTGTTCCGAGATATCAGATAGCATGCCCACTTGTTGAGCACCCTGCCCCGGAAAAAACGCAATCACGTCGGTCATTGCACAACCTTATCGTTATTTTCTTCAAACGTTCTGGTGACACCAGAATATAGCTGCGCATTGTGACAATAAACCACATCAAATGCACAGGATTATTGCCTGAAACTCACCAGCTGGCCCGCCAGACATCCCGGTACGCACCGCCTAGCCAGTAATTTTCAGAAACTCTGCTTCCATGGCCTGATAATCCCGGGTCCTCAGCTGGCGAACCATATATTCAAGCGCATACCGGAATGAGCGCTCATCGGATTTACCGTGCGTTTTGGCCACATTGCCGGCGATACCCAGAAGCATCGCCCCACCATGACGCGCTGGAGAGACCTGGCGATCAATCCGGCGCATTGTGGCTTTCCATAAAGGGTAGAACCACCGCAACGCCAGTGAGCTACGCAACTCTGAGCCCATCATATCCAGGAGCCACTCGATCAGACCTTCCGTTGTCTTTAGGGTGATATTTCCAGAGTAGCCATCACAGATGACAGCATCGAGATCGCCATCAAACAGGCGATCACCCTCGCGAAACCCCGCATACAAAGAGCCAAGCTGATCATTGAAAAGCGCACCAGCGGCCTTGATGGTATCCGTGCCCTTCCCGGGCTCCGTGCCAATATTCAACAGAGCAACCCTTGGTTGTTCATTGCCGCCAGCCTTGTACCAGGCAGCCGCAAGAAAACCCAGCTGCAGTAACTGCTCAGACGTCATACAGATATTCGCCCCAAGATCCATCATCAGGAGAGGACGCCCTTTCGTAGGCAGTTGAGTTGCAAGGGCTGGCCGGTCAACACCATGAAGTGCACCCAGGTGTTTTCGCGCCAGAACCAGCAAGGCACCAGTATTTCCGATCGACAGAACACCATCGGCTTCGCCTGAAGCATGAAGCGCCAGACAGACAGACATGCTGGAATCCGAGCGTTCTTTCAGGGCCTGACGAGGAGTGTCGTCCATACGGACATGCTCACCACAAGAAACAAGGCGTGTACGTGGCTGGTATTTTCCGAGAATTTTACGCGCAGCAGCGTGAAGAGACTCTTCGAGAGGCAGGATAACTTCGACGTCGGGGTCGTTTTTCATCAGGGCCCGACACGCCCTGAACGCAACGCGGGGACCTAAGTCCCCGCCCATCGCATCAACCGCTATGGTAACCATAGAATCAGTTGCTGCCAGTCTCCACGACTTTCTTGCCACGGTAGAAACCGTCAGCACTTACGTGGTGGCGACGATGAGTTTCGCCAGTGGTAGCATCGGTAGACAGAGCGATGGTGTTGGTATCAACAGCATCGTGTGAACGACGCATACCGCGCTTAGAACGGGTTACTTTGTTTTTCTGAACCGCCATGGTAGGGCTCCTGGTTAATCGCTATTTCTGTTTAAGCTGCGCAAGGACGTCGAACGGATTAGGTCGTTCTGTTTCCTCTGCGGCAATGTCTTCTTGTGGCTCTATTTTGAGTGCCTGACACTCATCCTGAGGGTGCATCGGAAAGTCCGGCAGGTTGAGCAGAAGCTCATCCTCAATAACATCCCAAAGATCAAGACGGCCTTCTTCATCCAGCTCGACGGGTTCCAGCCGCTTTGGCAGCGCCTTCGCCTGATCATCATTGAAGACCAGACCCAATCGAAACTCGGCAGAAATTTCGAACCGTACATCCCCCAGACAGCGCTGACACTCCATTACCACCCCCGCGCTGCACTTACCGGTCAATGTCCGTAAGCGCTCTTCATCCCGACCAAATTCAACTTCGCATTCGACATAGTCGTCGAGTGAGCGGGTAGAATCTACCAGCCGGGTTAGCTTGTTACTTTCGATCTTTCCTTTAAGTTGTTGATTTACTTCAACTAACTTAAAAGCATCGATGCGCTTGGGAAGCGGAGCCTCTGTCATAGTGCGCGACATCATAGGTATGTCGCCCTCTCATGTCAAAATTATTTAGCGAACCACGCGCGCTCTAGCGCATGGTCATTACCTGAGTACCGAAGAAAGAAGCGACACCCTTGCCGAAGCTGGTACCGAACTGCTCCATAAACTCAACAAATGGGTCTTTTCTGACGGTGTAGTTAACCAGCTCATCAGTACCCAAAAGATCACGCGCAACCTGGCTCGATGATGCAAGACCATCAACAAGACCAAGCTCTACCGCCTGTTCTCCTGTCCACAGCAGACCACTGAAAAGATCAGGATGATCAGACAGACGGTCACCACGGCCAAGCTTTACCTGAGATATAAATTGCTTGTGCGTAGTATCCAGCACACCTTCCCAGAATTCTTTCTCCTCCTGACGCTGCGGAGAGAAAGGATCGAGAAACGCCTTATGCTCACCAGAGGTATACAGGCGACGCTCAACACCAAGCTTGTCCATAGCTTCGACAAAACCAAAGCCTGACCCGACAACACCAATGGAACCAACAAGACTTGCCTTGTCTGCATAGATCTCGTCCGCGGCGGCAGCGATGTAATACGCCCCCGAAGCACCGATATCCACAACCACCGCATACACAGGGAAGTCCGGCCGCGTTGATTTCAACCTTACGATTTCATCGAACACATAGCCCGACTGGACAGGGCTACCGCCCGGACTATTAATTCTCAGTATCAACCCCAACGCCTCGTCATTATCAAAGGCGTCCCGCATGGCACCAATAATGCGATCGGCACTTGCATCCTCTTCCGCAGAGATAGCGCCGCGCACTTCAACTACAGCAGCATGCGGACCGACAGCAAAGCCAGCGCCGCCATCTCCTCCTTTCGATGCCCCGCCATATATAATCGCAGCAATCACGAACAGGTAGCTGAAGGTCAGGAGCTTAAAAAATATCCCCCAGCGTCGAGCAGTTCGCTGCTCCTGCTGTGACGCCATAAGCGCCTTTTCTATAAGCTTCCACTCTTTGCTGTTGTCTTCAGGGCGACGAAATTCGTTGTTATCCATTAATACCAATCCAATCTGAAAGTTCGTTAATGCTATGACAGATAACTCGAGGCCCACAAGCTCTGAGTCTTTGTTCATCATGAGCGCCGTGACTCATACCAGCAGAGTCCATTCCTATGGCAGCTGCCATTTCAAGATCATACGTCGTATCACCCACCATAAGCGCAGAGTCAGCTGAAACACCAAGTTCCTCAAGAATCTCACTCAGCATAAGCGGGTGTGGCTTTGAGCGAGTTTCATCTGCGCACCGGGTTGTATCAAAGACCCCAGAGAGAGAAAGATCTTTAAGTATGCGATCCAACCCCTTGCGACTCTTACCGGTGGCAACGGCAATCTTCCGGCCATTTGCAGACAGCCCATCAAGCAGCGACTCAGCACCATTGAACAGATTCATCGCTATCTGACTGTCGTAGACAAAGTAGCGCGCATAAGCCTCTCTCATCGGTTCCACTTGATCCGGAAGCACATCAGGCCAAACGGTCTTGATTGCCTCGGGCAAGCCCAATCCGATGATATTCTGAATATCGGCATCAGGGACATCCGGCAAGCCAAGCTCCTGCCCTGCACGGCGCATACTATCCACAATCCGACCTGTCGAGTCTGCAAGCGTGCCATCCCAGTCGAAGATAATTAACTGATATTTCATGAAACACCCTCCAGATTGCACCCTACTTTTCTGAAAATCGACTTAAGTTCACCATCCGGCTTAGCCTCGATACTCAGACGCTCACCAGAAATCGGGTGTCGGAAGCTCAACCGCCAAGCATGCAGGCACAGCCGACGAATTCCTTCATCTTTATCCTGCTGCTTTTCCGTGCGATCGCTGTACTTTTCATCCCCCGCAATCACTGCACCTTGAGCAAGACAATGAACACGGATCTGGTGGGTCCTGCCAGTGACAGGCTCAGCTTCAACAAGAGAGTATCTCCTACCTTCAGACAGCAGCCTGGTGCGTGTGTGGCAGGACTTGCCCTCCTCACTCACCACCACAATCCGTTCACCAGACTGACGCTCCGTACGCAGCAAAGGTAGACGAATATCAGACACCGCCGGGTCCCAATGCCCATGCACGAGCGCCAGATACTTTTTGCTGATTCCGCGTTTATCTACCAGCATCTGCTGAAGAGCCGTCAACGCTTTGCGCTTTTTAGCAATCAGAATGACCCCTGAGGTATCGCGATCCAGCCGGTGAACCAACTCAAGAAAATTGTGATCCGGGCGAACCTTACGAAGTGCCTCGATCAACCCGAGCGAAACGCCACTCCCGCCATGCACAGCCAGACCATGAGGTTTGTTAATCGCTAGTAAGGCATCATCTTCAAACAATACCGAGTCTTTCAGTATCTTTTGCAGCGCGGGAGAGACATCCGGTACCCCATTCGCCTCGGGCAGCCTGACCGGAGGAACCCGCACGCGATCACCTTTTTTTAACCTTGAGTCGGCTTTGGCGCGCCCCTTGTTTATACGAACTTCACCCTTCCTGATGATGCGATATACAAGCGTTTTTGGCGCCCCTTTAAGCAGACTTAACAGAAAATTATCCAGGCGCTGACCATCATTACCTTCATCAACATCGATAAAGTTAACCTTGGCCGGGTCTAACTGTGGTTTGGGCATGCGAAGAAGTCACCAGCGATTTATTTTGTTAAGGCAATTGCTGCCCCTGAACATTGTTGCTATATTCCGGCGTGATCGGGTGTAAACCGAACATAAGTAGCGCACTCCACGTCAGTAAAACTGCCGAATGGACAACGCTCCCCGGTCAGGCCGCGAGGCGGCCAAGTATAAAGGAAGATGAATACGGTAAACACTCTTCCCTAGAATTGATTCGGCGGAATGACTCCGCCCGGTGAGATAAACCGCGCAGCTACCTGCAGGCAATCTCGCATTATCAAATTATGGACAGTGTCGGTGTCTGCTGAGCGGAGCAACAACCAGCCCGCAAACACCATTGCCCCGGGAAACGCGATCTGTAAGACGGATTCCTCGGCAGAGCACCCATAAATATTTTGGTAATAACCGGCCCTGTAGGCCGTGATGAACACTGCGAAAGTGATAAATAGATTCCCCTGCCCCGCACTCGTGCGTGACAGGTTACAAGGCGGCACTACCGCCACTATCCTTCGCTGCTGAACAAACACAGCAGACAGGCCCTGCGTTGCCAGTCAGGTACGTTGCCCAACAGAGTAATACGTACCGCATGAAAAGAATGCTGATCAACGCAACTCAGACAGAAGAGTTGCGTGTTGCCCTTGTAGACGGCCAGAAGCTGTACGACCTCGATATTGAGTCCGGTGGTCGTGAGCAGAAGAAGTCTAATATCTACAAAGGCAAAATCACCCGGATCGAGCCAAGCCTTGAGGCAGCCTTCGTCGATTTCGGCGCTGAGCGTCATGGCTTCCTTCCGCTCAAGGAAATATCTCGCGAATACTTCTGTAAAGACCCAGGCCCAGGCCGCATCAACATCAAAGAAGTGTTGAAAGAAGGTCAGGAAGTTATCGTTCAGGTTGATAAAGAAGAACGTGGCAACAAGGGTGCCGCACTGACCACTCAGGTAAGCCTCGCTGGCCGCTACCTCGTTCTGATGCCTAATAACGCCCGCGCTGGTGGTATTTCACGCCGCATTGAAGGTGATGAACGCACTCAGCTGCGTGAAGCCATGAAAGGCGTCAACGTGCCTGACAAAATGGGCGTTATTGTGCGCACGGCCGGCATCGGTCGCTCGAGCGAAGAACTTCAGGCGGACCTGGATTACCTGGTCCATCTTTGGGAAGCGATTTCCCGCGCCGCAGAGGAGCGTGAAGCACCGGCACTCCTGTTGCAGGAAAGCAACGTTATTATTCGCGCAATCCGCGACTACCTGCGCCACGATATCGGCGAAGTCCTCATTGATACCGACGCTGCCTACAACGAAGCTCTTGCCTTCGTTCAACAGGTCATGCCTCAGTACCAGAACAAGTTCAAACGCTACGAAGATCCAGTACCACTCTTCAATCGCTACCAGATTGAAAGTCAGATCGAGAGTGCGTTCCAGCGCGAAGTAAAACTGCCATCCGGTGGTTCTATTGTTATTGACCCGACCGAAGCTTTGGTCTCCATTGATATCAACTCTGCACGCGCCACCAAAGGGTCAGACATTGAGGAAACAGCCCTCAATACCAACCTTGAAGCCGCTGACGAGATTTCACGCCAGCTGCGCCTGCGCGACATGGGTGGCCTGGTTGTTATCGACTTCATCGACATGATGGCTAACAAGAATCAGCGCGAAGTTGAAAACCGCCTGAAGAAGGCACTTGAGGTCGACCGTGCTCGCGTCCAGGTTGGCAGAATTTCCCGCTTCGGCCTGATGGAAATGTCGCGCCAGCGTCTGCGTCCATCTCTCGACGAAACTGCAGCACACGTCTGCCCTCGTTGTAGTGGCACAGGCGTCGTACGCGACACCAAATCATCAAGCCTGTCGATTCTTCGTCTCATTGAAGAAGAAGCAGCGAAAGACAACACCGCTCAGGTTCGGGCAATCGTTCCTGTTTCGGTTGCATCCTTCCTGCTCAATGAAAAGCGCGCACTGATCGCTGGCATTGAACAGCGTCACAACTGCTCCGTCGTTGTTCTGCCAAATCCAAATATGGAAACGCCGCACTACGAGGTTCAGCGCCTTCGCCCGGACGACACCATGGTTGGTGAAGTTTCCTACGAGCACCGTCTCGATATGGACGAACCAGAGCATCTGAGCGAAGCCCTCAACGCAGAACCTGTTCGTCAACAGGAAGCTGCAGTGAGCACTGTACCGCGCGCACCTGCTCCAGTTGCCACTACGCAGCCACAAGAAGCCGCGCCTCAGTCAGCTGGTCTGTGGGGACGTATTGGCCAGGCCATCTCTGCCCTGCTTACCACAGAGAAAGAGCCTGAGGCAGCACCACGCCCGGAAGTCCGTGTTAACAAGAACACCAAATCCGAACCAAAAGCGAAAAATGCTAAGAACGGTCGCCGTGACAACCGCCGCAAAGCGGACGACGGAGACGACAAGCGTCGCAATGGTCGCCAGCAGGATAAAGCCCGTAATGGCAAAGCTTCTGACAAGCCAGCCAACGAACGTGGTGGCAAGAATGGCCGCAACAATCAGCGTGACAACCAGCGCGACGGTCAGCGAGATAGCCAGAATGGCGATACCCAGGCAAAAGGCGATAACCGTAAAGGTCGCAACAGCCGCCGCAACGGTAACGACAAGCCTGAAAACACTCGCAATGAAAAGCCTGCACGCCAGAACAAGGGCAACCAGGACTCTTCAGATACCAACGAGAATCCGAACGCCAAGCGCGCGCCTCGTCGCGATCGCAGTCGTCGTGAAGATATTCCCAAACCACAGAAGCCTGCGGCAAAGGAGAATCCTGAAGAACTGGTAGCAGATACTCAGCCGGCGAGCATCAGCAACGAAGCCAAAGCTGAACAGCCAGCTACTGCAGAAGTTAAGACAACTGACGCAAAATCAGAAGAAACAGGCAATCAGACTGATAATCGAGCAGACGGCAACGGTCGTCGTCGTGGCCGTCGCCGTTCGCGCAAACCTGCTGCTCAAACTGGCGAGAACACAGCGACTCAGACTGATAGCAAGCCTGAAGCGGAAGCTAAGCCTGCAACAGAAGCTAAACCAGCAGCAGAAGCTAAGCCTGCAACAGAAGCTAAGCCTGCAGCAGAAGCTAAACCAGCAGCAGAAGCTAAACCTGCAGCAGAAGCTAAGCCTGCAGCAGAAGCTAAGCCTGCAGCAGAAG
>NZ_CFHJLR010000004.1:0-154791 GCF_984348125.1 Thalassolituus sp. | reverse complement strand
CCAAACCTGCAGCAGAAGCCAAACCTGCAGCAGAAGCCAAACCTGCAGCAGAAGCCAAACCTGCAGCAGAAGCTAAACCTGCAGCAGAAGCTAAACCTGCAGCAGAAGCTAAACCTGCAGCAGAAGAGCAATCTGCAGAAGCTGAGAAGAAGCCGACTCGCCGTCGTCGTCGCGCGCCGTCAGGTCGTGCACCGAACGACCCTCGTAATGCTGGGACCGCCAGCAATGAAGGTGACGAAGCAACCTCTGAAAAGCCGAAAAAGCAGGAAGTTGCTGAAGAGAGCCAGAGCGGAGAGTAATCTTCGCCCCTCTTTAGAGGCCACTCCCCTCTGAGTAACTCAGAGGGGAGCAGACGTAGAAAAGCCCGCAGATGCGGGCTTTTTTATAACCAGATACTTCTGATCAGAAAGTATCACCGGGGATATGAACATTCCCTTCCATAATGATGCGCGCACTGCGACTCATTACAGCTTTCTTAGCGGTCCATTCACCATTCACTTCCTCAGCCGCCGCGCCGACACGCAACGTTCCAGAAGGATGGCCAAAAGTAACCGCATCGCGATTACCGCCACCGGCCGCTTCGTTAACCAGAGTACCCGGAATCGCAGCTGCCGTCGCAATAGCAACCGACGCTGTACCCATCATGGCGTGGTGCAGTTTGCCCATCGACAGGGCGCGGACGCTAAGATCAATATCGCCCGTACCGATTTGCTTGCCGCTGGATGATTCATAGGCCGTTGCTGGTGCAACGAATGCAATTTTCGGCGTATGCTGGCGATCAGCCGCCTCGGCGACATCTTTGATCAGGCCCATTTTTACCGCGCCATAAGCACGCATGGTTTCAAAGCGAGCCAGAGCGTCTGCATCTGAATTCAGATCTTTCTGCAGCTCCGTACCTTTGTAGCCAATATCCGTAGCGTTTACGAAGATCGTTGGAATGCCCGCATTAATCATGGTCGCCTTGAAAGTACCGATACCCGGAACTTCAAGATCATCCACCAGATTACCAGTCGGGAACATAGAACCTTCACCATCGGCTGGGTCCATAAATTCGATGACAACTTCAGCCGCAGGAAAGGTCACACCATCGAGCTCGAAATCACCCGTTTCCTGCACTTCACCGTTAGTGATAGGTACGTGAGCTATGATGGTTTTGCTGATATTTTTCTGCCAGATACGAACCGTACAGATACCATTCTCGGGTATTCGGTCAGCGTCAACCAGGCCTTTGGAGATCGCAAACGCGCCAACAGCCGCAGTCAGATTACCGCAGTTACCAGACCAGTCAACGAACGGCTTATTGATCGATACCTGACCAAACAGATAGTCCACATCATGATCTGGCTGCTCGCTTTTTGCCAGAATAACGGTCTTGGAAGTGCTTGAAGTCGCACCGCCCATACCGTCGATTTGCTGACCATAAGGATCAGGACTGCCAATAGTCCGCAGCAGAATCTTATCTCGCGCATCACCTGGTACCTGAGCCGCTTCTGGTAGGTCCGTCAGGCTGAAGAAAACACCCTTCGACGTACCGCCGCGCATGTACGTCGCTGGGATTTTAACTTGTGGTTTATGAGTCATAAGATGCCCCATTAAATAATAAAAATAAGGTGGGCCATGCCCACCCTACCGATTCAGCTCTTTCGCCAACACCTCAACTACCTATCGACGGAAACAAGTCCGTTCGGGAGGCGTCAGTGAGACGGAAATCTATTCCCAACGCATTGAAGCGTCGGCGAAGACGCTGAGGCGAGGCGCAGACCAGCGAGGAAGCGGAGCGTACTGAAGTACGTGAGCATTCCGAGTTGATCTGCAACACTGTCTCAGCAATGCAGCCAGCTTCAGGCTCCCTTGAGGAAGTCTTTGGCGAATTTTTGTAGTACCCCACCGGCGCTGTAGGTCACAACTTCTTCAGCAGTATCCAGACGACAGGTCACCGGCACTTCAATGGTTTCGCCATTCTGACGATGGATAACCAGCGTCAGGTCGCAACCAGCAGAACGCTCACCAATTACGTCGTATGTCTCAGTACCATCCAGCTCCAGTGTCTTGCGCGTGGTGCCTTCTTTGAACTGTACCGGCAGTACACCCATACCGATCAGGTTTGTACGGTGAATACGCTCAAAGCCTTCAGCAACGATCACTTCAACACCCGCCAGACGAACGCCTTTGGCAGCCCAGTCACGTGACGAACCCTGACCGTAGTCTGCACCGGCAACGATAATCAGCGGCTGCTTGCGTTCCATGTAGGTTTCAATCGCATCCCACATCCGGACGACTTTACCTTCTGGCTCAATACGCGCCAGAGAACCTTGCTTCACTTCGCCGTTCTCCTGAACCATTTCGTTCATGAGTTTCGGGTTAGCAAGAGTGGCACGCTGAGCCGTAAGGTGGTCACCACGGTGCGTGGCGTACGAGTTAAAGTCTTCTTCTGGAAGTCCCATCTTGTGCAGATATTCACCCGCAGCACTGTTCATCAGAATCGCATTCGATGGCGACAGGTGATCCGTAGTGATGTTGTCCGGCAGAATCGCCAGCGGACGCATCCCCTTCATGGTACGTTCTGCTGCCAGAGCACCTTCCCAGTATGGAGGACGACGGATATAGGTCGACATTGGACGCCAGTCGTACAGTGGGCTCGGTGCTTTTTCAGCTTCGCCGAGATCGAACATCGGGATATAGACGTCACGGAACTGCTGCGGCTTAACGAACTCACCAACGATGGCGTCGATCTCTTCATCAGACGGCCAGATATCCTTGAGGCTGATCGGATTGCCATCAGCATCGTTACCCAGAGTGTCCTTTTCGATATCGAAACGAACAGTACCCGCAATCGCATAAGCGACAACAAGTGGTGGCGAAGCCAGGAATGCCTGCTTAGCGTATGGATGAATACGACCATCGAAGTTACGGTTGCCCGACAGGACAGCGGTGGCATACAGGTCGCGGTCAATGATTTCCTGCTGAATCTCAGGATCAAGGGCTCCCGACATACCGTTACAGGTCGTGCACGCGAACGCTACGATACCGAAGCCCAGCTTCTCAAGCTCTGGGAGAAGCCCCGCTTCTTCAAGGTAGGTGCGCGCCACTTTTGAACCCGGCGCAAACGACGACTTAACCCAAGGCTTACGTATCAGGCCCAGCTCATTGGCTTTTTTCGCCAACAGACCAGCCGCAACCACGTTGCGAGGGTTAGAGGTATTGGTACAGGAGGTGATAGCAGCGATGATGACCGCACCATCAGGAATCAGACCTTCAGCTTCCTGAGCTTTGGCCTCTTCCAGGTTACCCGCGATGCCCTTAGCTGCCAGATCTGCCGTTGCAAGAAGCGCATGAGGGTTTGAAGGGCCTGCCATATTACGACCAACAGAAGAGAGGTCAAATTTCAGAACACGCTCGTACTGTGCACTTTCCAGTGCGTCTGCCCACAGACCAGTTTCTTTAGCATACTGTTCTACCAGAGCCACCTGATCGGAGTCACGACCTGTCAGGTTCAGATAATCGATGGTTTGCTCATCGATGTAGAACATAGCGGCGGTTGCACCGTATTCAGGTGTCATGTTGGAAATCGTCGCCCGGTCACCGATCGTCAGGCTTGAAGCGCCTTCACCGAAGAACTCGAGGTATGCACCAACAACACGCTCTTTACGCAGAAACTGAGTCAGAGCCAAAACGATGTCCGTTGCGGTAATACCTGGCTGGCGCTTACCAGTCAGCTCAACACCAACAATGTCCGGGAGACGCATCATGGATGGGTGGCCCAGCATCACAGTTTCGGCTTCAAGACCGCCCACGCCCACAGAGATTACGCCGAGTGCGTCAACGTGTGGCGTGTGAGAGTCGGTACCGACACAGGTATCCGGATACGCAACGCCGTCGCGCGCCTGAACTACCGGAGACATTTTTTCCAGATTGATCTGATGCATGATGCCGTTACCCGCTGGAATCACGTCGACGTTGTCGAACGCCGTTTTAGTCCACTCGATGAAGTGAAAGCGGTCAGCATTACGACGCTCTTCAATGTCACGGTTTTTCTGGAATGCATCAGGATCAAAGCCGCCACACTCAACAGCCAGAGAGTGGTCAACAATCAGCTGCGTCTGAACCACTGGATTCACTTTGGACGGATCACCGCCCTGAGCTGCGATTGCATCACGCAGGCCAGCCAGATCCACCAGAGCGGTCTGACCCAGAATATCGTGAGTCACAACGCGTGCTGGGTACCAGGGAAAGTCGAGATCGCGCTTACGGTCGATCAGCTGCTCCAGGCTTGCGTTCAGTGCTTCTGGCGCACAACGGCGGACCAGCTGCTCTGCCAGAATACGCGAGGTGTATGGCAGTGTGTCGTATGAACCCGGCTTGATGGCTTCACATGCCGCGCGGGTATCAAAGTAGTCCAGGCTGCTGCCCGGAAGATTCTTACGGAATTCAGTATTCATACTCAATTTCTCATCACGGTTTTGGCGCACTCGATTCGGTGCGCGGATGAAAGCCGGTTTTCAACTCGTCGTGAATCTTTCCATGGAGACTCACGTCTGACTGCCGTCCGACCGCCATGGATGGCGGAAGTGTCGGATTCCGTAGGGAACGGAACCGACCATGGCATGCAGGGTTGAAAACCGGCTTTCACCCACACCCCCTACACCGGGTGGGCCGCTGAAGTCACCGCTCAATATGGCGGGGACTTCGGAGTACTCGAGTGAGAGCGGCTGTTGCGATCTGGCTGTGCACCACATGGATGTGGTGCCCAAGCCCCCAGGGATGGGTTCACGGCGCGCCAGAGAGGAATAGCCGCCTCTCACATTTAACTTTTAGCGGAGCAGCGACTTAGCGGTCAGCAATCGCCGGAACCGCACGATTCTCTTCACCAGTGTATTCAGCGCTTGGACGGATAATACGGTTGTCAGCGCGCTGCTCCATTACGTGAGCTGCCCAGCCAGTCAGGCGGGAACAAACGAAGATCGGAGTGAACAGCTTGGTCGGAATGCCCATGTAGTTGTACGCAGACGCATGGAAGAAGTCAGCGTTACAGAACAGCTTCTTCTCGCGCCACATAACCGCTTCACAGCGTACAGAAATGTCGTACAAGTTCGTGTCGCCATTTTCGTTCGCCAGCTTCTCAGACCACTCTTTGATCACAGCGTTACGCGGGTCAGATTCGCGGTAGATCGCGTGACCGAAGCCCATGATCTTATCTTTGCGCGCCAGCATACCCATGATGGACTCTTCAGCGTGCTCTGGGTTGTCCATGCCTTCGATCAGTTCCATCGCGGCTTCGTTCGCGCCACCGTGCAGTGGGCCACGCAGGGAACCAATAGCACCAGTGATACAGGAGTGCATGTCACTCAGCGTTGATGCACATACGCGTGCAGTGAAGGTAGATGCGTTGAACTCGTGCTCTGCATACAGAATCAGTGATGCCTGCATCACCTGAACATGCAGTTCAGATGGCTTCTCGCCATGCAGAGTCCACAGGAACTGTTCGGCAATAGAATCAGCAGCGGTATTCTCATCAATGCGCTTGTCATTGTGAGAGAAGTTGTACCAGTAGTTGATCATGCCTGGGAAAACAGCCAGCATGCGATCAGTCGCTTCCTGCTGTTCATCGAAGCTTTCTTCGGTTTCGAGGTTGCCCAGCATCGAACAGCCAGTGCGCATCACATCCATTGGATGAGCAGAAGCAGGAATGCGCTCTAGCACTTCCTTCAGCGCCTGTGGCAGACCACGCATGCCCTTCAGCTTAGTTTTGTAGGCATCCAGCTCAGCCTGAGTAGGCAGCTCGCCTTTCAGGATCAGGTACGCAACTTCTTCAAACTCACAGTTTGCAGCAAGATCTTTAACGTCGTAACCACGGTAAGTCAGGCCAGAACCTGATTTACCTACCGTCGACAGAGCAGTTTTACCGGCGACCTGGCCCCGCAGACCAGCACCACTTAATTCTTTAGCCATGTTTTAACTCCTGTTGAGCTAGCTGCATCGGTATCGCTGTGTTGAAGCTCTCTGAAAAATACTTACTTAGCAACAGTAAGCTCCGCTTTTTCATCGAGCTTCGCCTTGCGCTACCTTCTTCGCAAACGCTCATTCATTAAAATCAGTATTATCTATATAAAACAGATACTTAGATAAACACTTTAAACTAATTTAGACATCCGCCTGAGGCATCAACACCCACCCCAGAACCACAAGCGAGCGGCTTTGACGCCCGCCCACGGCGACTTACTTATTCTTACCTTCTTCGAACAGAGCATCGAGCTTCTGTTCAAAATCGTGGTAGTTCAGGTAATCGTACAGTTCCATACGGGTCTGCATAATATCGACCACCTTACGCTGGTGACCTTCTTCAAGCAGGCTTTTATAAACAGTCTCGGCTGCTTTATTCATCGCGCGGAACGCACTCAGTGGGTACAGCACCATAGCGGCGCCCCACTCACCCAGCTGCTCGCGACTCCAAAGTTCGGTCTGACCGAATTCAGTGATGTTTGCCAGAATCGGCACATCCAGCGCTTCAGCGAAAGCGCGGTAGTGTTCTTCAGTCTTCACAGCTTCAGCGAAGATGCCGTCAGCGCCAGCTTCAACACATGCTTTCGCACGTTCAATCGCCGCTTCAAGACCTTCCTGAGCGAACGCATCAGTACGGGCCATGATGAAGAAATCCGGATCAGTTCGAGCATCAACAGCCGCTTTGATACGGTCGACCATTTCTTCTTTAGATACGATTTCTTTGTTCGGGCGATGACCACAACGCTTTTGAGCAACCTGATCTTCGATATGCACTGCAGCAGCACCGGCCTTTTCCATCTCTTTAATGGTGCGAGCGATGTTGAATGCGCCCCCCCAACCCGTATCAATATCAACCAACAGCGGCAACGAGCTTGCAGAAGTAATACGACGAACATCTTCAACCACGTCGTTCAGCGACGTCATACCGAGGTCTGGCAGGCCGTAGGAAGCGTTTGCAACACCACCACCGGAGAGATAGATCGCCTGATGGCCAATTTTTTCAGCCATCATCGCGGCATACGCATTGATGGTACCTACAATTTGCAGCGGCTTGTTATCTTCAAGCGCCTTACGGAATTTCTGGCCTGGGGTCATATCAGGTCTCCTGTGCCGTATAAGTTAATGTCGGGCCTCGTGAGCCAGACGAGTTTCAAGGTTAGTCAAAGACACCTGGATATGGCGCCTCATCAGTAGTTCGGCGAGTTGCGGATCACGACTTTTTATCGCCTCCACAATGCGCTGGTGCTCTTTCAATGCCTGCAGCGGGCGCTCTGAGCTGGTACTGGTGCGATAACGATACATACGGATTATGTGATAGAGGTCACCACAGAGCATTTGATGCAAACGGCTATTCTTGCTGCCTTCGATAATGCGGTAGTGAAAATCCAGATTGCCCGACTTCTGGTAGTAACTGAGTCCCTGATCTGCCTCAATGGAACGTGCATGTTCTTCGAGAAGCTTTTCAAGTGCTGAAATATCAGCGTCAGACATACGCTCTGCGGCCAGGCGGCACGCCATACTCTCAAGCTCCAGGCGAACTTCATAGATATCACGCAGTTCCTCGAGCGACAAAGACACCACACGAGCGCCAGCATGCGGAACACGAACCACGAGATTGCGTGCCTCAAGCTTCTGAATCGCTTCTCTTATCGGCGCGCGACTGCCGCCATATCGGGTAACCAATGCCTGCTCCGACAGCCTTTCTCCGGGAGCAAGCTCTCCGCGCACAATAGCCGTGGCTAATTCAGAGAACACTTTTTCAGCAAGCGTTTGGGCTTCAGACATAAATTGTCGACAATCCTCAATAAGTCGACCGACATTCTACGCCGAAAAATGCGAGTTTCAATAGATCTACGACCAAGATTGTATACAACCCAAGCATACCCTATCGAGAGCAAGGTACAAAAAAGCCCGGACGTTCCGGGCTCCTTTTCATGCAGTTCATCAACCCACCAACCAAGCGGTTGTTTCAACAGGGTTAACTCAGGCTCCTGGCATTTCCAGTTTCTGCGGAGAAACGATAATGCCGTTATTATCTGCATAGACGAACTGGCCCGGCACGAAATCAACACCACCGAACTTAACCTTAACGTTTACGTCGCCCAGACCACGTTTATCGGTCTTCAGAGGATTCGTTGCCAGCGCCTGAACGCCCAGCTCAGTTTCCATAATGACATCAACATCACGGATACAACCGTAGATAATGATACCTTCCCAACCGTTTTTAGCTGCTTTTTCAGCCAGCATATCGCCCAGCAGCGCGTGACGCATGGAGCCGCCACCATCAACAACCATGACTTTACCTTTGCCGTCGGTGTCGACCAGCTCTTTTACTTTTGAGTTATCTTCGTGGCACTTAACAGTTACGATTTCGCCACCAAAAGACTCGCGGGCACCGTAGTTATTGAACATTGGCTCAACAACAGTGATGAGATCCGGGTATTCATCACAAAGATCCGGGGTTACATATTGAGTCATAGCGTCTCTCCTGAGTTAAACATGTCTATTTCACGTACTTTAAATCGGTGTATTCCGGTCAGATCCTGACCAGCGGCTACTGCGATCGCAGAAGCAACAGCAGCTCCATCCCGACCCTGGATATTTCTAGGTAAAGGCGACCGCAGGATACAACCCGCGATCTTTTCTGCAAACCGCTCCTCGCTGCGCTCGCCCAGCAATACGGACGGTTGCCAGAATTGCACACAGCGGGCGCCTAACTCGCTGAGCCCCGCCTCCATTTCGCCCTTGATCCTGTTATAAAAAAATATCGAACTGGCATCCGCTCCAGTCGCACTGACAATTGAACAGAGACTGGCACCTTTTGCGATCGCGGCAGATGCGGTCTCAACAACCAGATCCCGATCGACCGCCGCAAGGCCTGCCTTGCCAGCCACTTTTTGCGTCGTACCAAGTGCACAGAAGAAATGATCAACATGATCAGGCATAGGCTCAGAGAACGACTGCCAGATCAGCTGACCGCTATCGATGTATTTCTTAACAGAATCCGGCGCAGAACTACGCGCAATGGCAACGATTTTACGATAGCGGTTCTCCTGCAGCAGGCACTCCAACAGATGGGAACCAATCAGTCCGGTAACACCGACAATAACCGCAACTTTACTGTAAGGCTCCTCAGCTTGCATAAGCGCCAAGCCAATTACTGACCTTCGGCCAGACTTCGCGTTCGGCATCTTCGCCAATGATCATATCAATGTGAGCAAAATCCTTGCTAAAGCCGCTTCCAACGCCAAGGATAAGTTCCTCTTTAGGGCCGCCGTACATTCGATAAAAACGCTGACAATACTTCGCTGGATCCGTGGTATCACCCGCTGCAGAAACACCCAGAAGCGGAATTGTCGCTTCTTTCCACTTCGGCAACAGAGGCTCGCCAGTCGATGGCAACTTCCAACGCCCCAGCAGGCTATGGCGCGCAAGGTACTCATTAATGACACCTGCAGGTTCGTTTTCAGGCCCAATTTTCATCTGGCGACCGTCCAGCTCTTTCCTGAAAGAAACAAGCGCACGAGCAATTGGACCCGCGAGCGGAACCTGCAACGCCATATTCGGGCGCACCACTTGCGTACCAAACATGGCAAATGCTGGCAACGAAGTCAGAAAGCCACCGGAAACCGCAGTCGCGATGATAGTCCCACCAAGTGAATGCCCGAGCCAGGCCGGATAACGTCCACTCTGCTCGTGAATAAACTCATGAACCGCCGGGACATCGAAACGCGCGTACCGCTCAACAGTATTTTTTTGATAGTCATCATTACGGGGAGACTGGCCATGCCCACGGTGCTCGTATAACCAGACATCAAAGCCCTTTTCGACCAGAAAACTGGCCATGCCGCGCCCTTTCGCCGACAACCAGAAGCCTTTATTGGTGAAACTACCGTGAACGAGAACAACCGGAAACCCTCTGTCCTCACCTTGCTCGTTACCAGCCAGACCAATCCGCGACAGCGCTATCTGTACACTCGGGTCAGGATCGCGATTGTGTTTCACCAGATAGATATCCTCAGAGAGATCACCAAGGATATCTGCCCGCGATAAGGTCACGGGGAACAGCGAACTGCTGCTCTTCATAATTCGTTCGTCCTTTACTTGGGTTGTTCAGTCCTGCTTATTGGCAAGAAAGAACCAGGTATCCAACACGGAATCTGGGTTCAGAGAAATACTGTCGATACCTTTATCCATTAACCAGCGTGCGAAGTCCGGATGATCCGACGGCCCCTGACCGCAGATGCCGATGTACTTGCCTGCTTTCTTACACGCATCAATGGCGTTCTCAAGCAGAGCCAGAATTGCCGCATTACGCTCATCAAAGAGGTGAGCAATAATGCCGGAATCCCGATCCAGACCCAGCGTCAGTTGCGTGAGGTCATTCGAGCCAACAGAGAAACCGTCAAAATGCTCAAGGAACTGCTCTGCAAGAATCGCGTTTGCAGGGAGCTCACACATCATGATCAGGCGCAGGTCATTCTCACCACGCTTAAGGCCGTTTTCCGCAAGCAGCTCAACCACCTGCTCTGCTTCACCGACGGTGCGAACAAATGGCACCATAATTTCAACATTGGTGAAGCCCATTTCATTGCGGACTTTCTTCATCGCCCGACATTCGAGTTCGAAACAATCACGGAAATTCTTGGAGATATAGCGCGACGCGCCACGGAAACCCAGCATTGGATTTTCTTCTTCCGGCTCAAATAAGCGCCCACCAATCAGGTTGGCGTATTCGTTTGATTTAAAGTCAGAAAGACGAACGATAACGCGCTTCGGCCAGAACGCAGCAGCCAGAGTTGATATACCTTCAACCAGCTTATCTACGTAGAAATCAACAGGCTCGCTGTACCCAGAGATACGACGCTCGACGGTAGGTTTCACATCCTCAGGCAGCTGATCAAAATTCAGAAGCGCTTTCGGGTGAACACCGATCATGCGGTTAATAATAAATTCCAAGCGTGCAAGGCCAACACCGGCGTTCGGCAATGACTGAAAATCAAAGGCACGATCCGGATTGCCGACATTCATCATAATCTTAAGATCAAGATCCGGCATCGAATCCACGCTGTTGGTGCGAACATCAAAATCAAGCGCACCTTCGTAAACGAAGCCGGTATCACCTTCTGCACAAGAAACGGTGACTTCCTGGCCGTCGAAGAGTCTGTCTGTTGCATCATCGCAACCAACAACAGCGGGAATGCCTAGCTCACGGGCAATGATTGCTGCGTGACAGGTGCGACCACCTCGATTGGTAACAATTGCGGCTGAGCGCTTCATCACCGGTTCCCAGTCAGGGTCCGTCATATCAGCTACGAGTACTTCGCCTTCCTGCACCTTGTCCATATCTTCGATATGTTCAATAACGCGTACTTTACCCTTACCAATCCGGTGGCCAATGCTCCGGCCTTCAGCAAGGATATTGCCGGTTTCTTTCAGCAGGTAGCGCTCCATAACGTTTTTACTGGCGCGACTTTTTACGGTTTCCGGACGGGCCTGGACGATATAAAGCTTGCCATCATCACCATCTTTCGCCCACTCAATATCCATTGGGCGGCCGTAGTGTTTCTCAATGATCATTGCCTGACGAGCGAGCGACTGCACTTCGTCATCAGTAATAGAAAATATTCTGCGCAGGTCACGATCAACGCGTTGAGTCTCAACCGATTTACCAACCGAAGCCTCCTTGTTGTAAATCATCTTGATGGCTTTAGCACCAAGATTGCGACGCAGAATCGATGGTCGACCCTCAGTCAGGTTACGCTTGTGAACGTAGAACTCGTCAGGGTTTACCGCACCCTGCACAACGGTTTCGCCCAGGCCATATGAGGAGGTTATAAATACGACATCGTCGAATCCAGATTCTGTATCCAGGGTAAACATGACACCGCTGGATGCAGTCTCACTACGAACCATACGTTGAATACCCGCAGACAGGGCGACCTTGTGATGATCAAAGCCTTGATGCTCACGGTAAGCGATCGCACGGTCGTTAAACAGAGAAGCGAAGACATCACGGATCGCGAAAAGCACATTGTCGATACCGACAATATTCAGATGGGTTTCTTGCTGACCAGCGAAAGAAGCATCAGGCAGGTCTTCTGCAGTGGCTGATGAGCGCACAGCAACGGCCATGTTGTCATTGCCATCTTCCAGCCATGAGAACTCTTCACGCACTCTCTCTTCAAGCTTTGGCGGCAAAGGTGCCTCGTGAATCCACTCCCTGATTTGCTTACCCGTCGATGTCAATGCCTGAATATCATCAACATCCAGCCCCTGAAGCGCATCATTAATTCGTCCGCCCAGGCCCTCATAGGCGAGAAACTCCCGATAGGCATCTGCCGTTGTTGCGAAACCGTCTGGCACTGAAACGCCAGCGGCCGAGAGGTTTCCGATCATTTCGCCAAGTGATGCATTCTTACCGCCAACGCGCTCAACGTCATTGATGGTTACCTGATTAAACCTGAGAACATAATCGGTCAAGGAAACTCTCCTTCGTGCTGATGATTCAATTTTACGCTTGGGTGATTCGCATGAATCACCTATAGTTGCCTGCGTCTGCGGAACTCCGTCAGGCACGTAATACTAAGTGGACGCAGGAAAAATTACCATATGAAGCGCTTTGCCTATTTTATTTCCGACGGTACAGGAATCACGGCCGAAACATTAGGCAATGCCTTGCTAGCCCAATTCGACAAGCTTCAGTTTACCCGTGTAACACTGCCATACATTGATTCGACTGAGAAGGCTAACAACGCAGTGGCCAAAATCAATCAGGCCGCAAAGGACTCCGGCGCACCCGCCATTCTCTTCGATACGATTGTCGACAAGAACATCCGTTCTATCATCGACACCGCGGATGCATTTAAAGTCGACATTTTTGAAGCATTTCTGCATCCACTGGAGCAGGAATTAGCGACTGAAAGCTCGTACTCGGTCGGCAAGTCACACTCCCCTGCGGATAGTACGCGCTACCTGAACCGCATAGACGCAGTCAATTTTGCCCTCGACAATGATGATGGCGCACGCACCCGCCACTACGAAGATGCTGACGTCATACTCGTTGGCGTTTCCCGGTCCGGCAAAACTCCGACCTGCCTCTATCTTGCTATGCAATTCGGCATTAAGGCGGCGAACTACCCGCTGACAGAAGAAGATATGCTTGATCTGCGCTTGCCTGACAGCCTGCAGAAACACAAACATAAGATATTCGGGTTAACGATTGACCCGGAGCGCCTCTCAGCGATCCGCACAGAACGAAAAGCTAACAGCAGATACGCGTCACTTAAGCAATGCTACCACGAAGTAGACGAAGTGGAGTTTCTGTACGAGCGGGAGAACATCCCTTACATCAGCACAACCGACAAATCGATCGAGGAAATTTCTACTAGAATCCTTGATTCCACAGGGCTGAAGCGCTCTCTCGACTGATATTCAAGCACGTAGTGCATTAATCGCCGAAGCCACCTGCTTCGGCCTCGAATAAACAACGCCATGATCTGCACGCGGAACTTCGTGCAACACCCACGTCGGAGATTCAGCCGCCAGTCTTTTATGACGCATACGCATTGATTCAGGAGACAGGCCTCCGATGAGGCTCATACCTGGGACTGGTGAAATCCAGTTAGCATAATGATCTGAATACCGAGTCAACGCCTGACTAACCGCCCTGACACCATAGCCGAGCCCAGCCAGGTTTTCTGACAAACGTCGCACAACCAGGTCATCGCCAGCTTTATCACGAAACGGGGATACAGCATCCAGAAAACCAAGCACAGCATCCGCCTTACCTGACATCAGCAATTCAGCCTGGTCGCCATATTCTTCAGCTCGATGTATCAAAAGCTCTGGATTACTCGCCAACAAGGCCGCAGGCTCAATCAAACCTAATCGCTGCACCTTAAACGGCGCATCACTCAGCTCCGCAAGATGCATTGCCAGCAGCCCTCCAAAGGAATACCCGACAAGGTCAAACTGACCCCAACCCTGATACCTAAGGAATTCAGCGATAGCAGCCAGGTATTCATCAAAGCCCGCAGACTCTGCATTAACCCAAACAGAATCCCCCATTCCCGGAAGATCGGGAATCAGCACTTCATCCCATTCTGTCAGGTAATTAACAACCAGACGCCACGTCAGATCTCCGGCCAGGCCAGCACCATGCAGCAAGACCAGACGACGTGAATCACCCACAGCTGTACTCATGCTTTCTTCGAAGTTGACGAGCGTAGATGCAATATCACCGTGATTGAGGGTTTTACTGAAACGGTGCGTAGCCATCAGCCCAACGAATCTCCAGCGACATATCTTCCGCGGGTTTCATATCAAGATAAAGAATGAAACTCTCAACACCCTTGTCTTCGACAAGCACCCTGGCCTCCTGATATCCAACGCTATGCCAGCTTTCGGGAATACTATCGAGCGGCAAACGTCGCGAGTAGTACAGAGGCTTGAGGTCTGAGTTTAGCGAGATCAGGCTAGCCTCGACCGGAGCGCCACGCAGCCTGAGCACAAGAAATCGACGACCCGAAGTTGCCTTGGGAGGCTTTCCAATGTGAAAGTACCAGGCTGTGTGATTTCCCTGCGAAGTTGGGAACGAGCGATATCTGACAGGGTCAAACAGCTGCACCGACTTAAATTGCTTAGGGGCTTCAACAAACTGGTCAGTAAACGCTTCGCAGCACGCTCCCTGCGTCATTTGCTTATCAACCCGAAAAGGTGGCGCAAGAATAGGATCCCACCCAATAATGACCTCGTCATCGCCCACAATGGTCTCAGCAGCGGCTTCTTGTTCAGCTTCAGCGTCGTATGTTTCCGTACGAACACGCCCATCTGGCTCTACGATCACGTAAAAGGCAGGATTATCCTCATCGTACTGGCGAAGCTTTTCCTGAACCTCCTCCTCTGTCTGGTAGTCATTATCGTCACCAGGAGGTTGCTCCACTGGCTCTTCCTCACCGGGCTTCAGCGGGACATTATGAATTCGCCCCTGCGCATCAACCCAAGTGTAATAACTGCCGTCAGCCATGGCGACTGACGACAGCAGGAAGAGAAATATTAACCTCAGAACTTGGTCCTGAAGCTGATACCCGCGTGCCCAATGGTCAACTTGGTGTCGACATCGAGCCCTGGGTAAGGGTTGGTAACAACGCATGTAAGACAGTTACGGTTAAGAGAGTTACTTGAATTCGGATACTCATTATTAGAACTCGCGTCCTGCGGATCCGCCTTGATATGCTCAACTGATTTCATAAAACTCATCGACAGGTCGATGGTAGTATCCAGGTCCCACTGGTAGCCAAGGCCGACAGCGTACATACGCATAAAGCCAATCGGCGCCTGCAGGCTACGCGAATCCTTAGGAATTGAGCTACGACGGGGTTCAAAACCAGCACGCAGCTGTATACGTGAGTTAAGATCCATCGCCATACCAATATTGTATGTCCAGACACTACGGAAGTTCAGAGGCATTTCCAGAGTGGTATCAGTTACCAAATCCGGCGACAGGATTTTAGCCGTAGAAAGGAAGCTCACCTGACGGTCAAACTGGATGTCTAAGCTGTCCCATTCATCGAAGTCGGTCCAGCCAGCATCCAGATTGAAGTGAAATATATCAAAATACTTGAACTTCACACCCGCCTGAAAATGCTGAGGATAGGTCAGCTCTGACGTCACATAACCAGACTCATAAGTCTGCCCTTGCGGGAAAGAGAAAATCGCGCCAGTCACAGCACCAATAATCGATGAGTTAAAGGTACGGAAAAAGTCCGCAAAGTCGTCCGTATACTCAAGCTCGTAATCACCGGTCAGCTTGGTATTCGCCTCACTTTGATATGACATACCAAACTTAAACCAACCATTAGGTTCCCAAAGCATACCAAGGTTAAACGATGGAGACAGCGACTCAGTCATAGTGATATCAAGCGTGCCAATATCATCGTAGGGACCAACGTCACCACCACACAGCGTAATAAAAGGCGCCAGCGGATCATTCCGTTTGGGGTTGCCATTTTCATCGGGTTCGAGACAGCCAAAAGCATTTTGCAGCTCCTCGAGCACACCGACCAACACGTTTGGTGCACGAAGTTCCTGCTCTAAAGACACAGCCTGGTGTGAAAACAGGAGACCTGCGCCAACAGAGAATTCATCATTTACCTGATAACCAAATGATGGCGACAAATAAGTAAGCCGCTGAATTGCAACTTCTTTCGCCTGATAACGCCCCGGATCATCATCTCCCTTCGAGAAGCCTGCAGCCATTGGCGCATAGACAGCATTTGCAAAGGTAAATTTTGAGCCCGGCGGCTTAATAGAGAACCCCGCCGTTGGCAGAGCAATGATAGGCAATGGAATACCCTGACGGCCTATTCCAGGAAAATACGCAGCGACGTGCGCTCTACTTTTGCCTTCGTTCAACACAGGATCTTTGGAAGGGTCGAGCAAACCCGCCTCCCCAGGGTCAAAATCATCAGGCAAACTGAATTCAGCTTCAGAGTTCAGAATAATGTTATTGAACTGCAACTGAAACTGACGCCCATCAAGCTTAGTCAGACCAGCAGGGTTAAAGTGAATATCCATGATTCCGGTAGGGTCTGCTGTTACTGCGTTCCCCAAGGACATGGCTTTGTTGTCGATAAATAAGTTCTGCAGGAGTTCAGCATTTGCCACTCCTGGAACCAGCATCGCTAACAGCGCTAACTTCCGCATATTAAACCGCCACAAACTGTTATTTATTATCGTTTTATCAGTCATGACTGATTAGTTGCCCTCTGAAGGTTTTGCACCCTCAATATCAATAGGCAATGACAGTCCCAGCAGGATATCAGGAGAAAGCTCCGTCATACCAAAGCCGACGTTTACGTTTGCGATCGTTTTTGGGGATACGCGCACACCTAAGGCGAAGTTCATAATGCCGGTCATTTGGCCGGTCGTTTCAGAACGAGTCTCCTGACCAGTTGAAGGGCGATACAGAACAAATTCGCTTCCCATAGAGTAAGACCCCTGGAAAGATGCACTCAGAGAAACATCGTATGAAAGCGAGTAAGCAAAACCCATAGAGGCTGAGATATTGCCCTTATTATTCACTTCTTGCAGCAGCTGATCACCACGCACCTGGTTCAGATCAGTAGCGGGAAGGTCATAACCCGCTGAGAGTGAGCCGAACAAGACAACCGGATCAAGAACTTTAGAAGTACTCAAACCGCCACTCAAGCCAAATGTACCCGACCCTGTGGAAAGCGCTTCATTTTCATCAATTTCGTAAGGCGACTGACCGGTCGGTACACGAAGAGAACCGAAATACGTTCTGGATGCTTTACCCGGAATATACTCAGCTGGCTGCCAGCGAACAGTACCGCTGATATCACCCACGCCGTAACCGGAAAGCTCGTCCTGCGTTTCAAACTTGGAAACCAACGGCAGGCGAACACCGAGTGTCAGGTTGTTAAACAGGCCGTAATCAAACGCAAAGCTATTCGTAAATGAATGGCTTGCAACTGGACTTACATCAACACTACGAACGCGAGAGTCCTCAACATTGAGGTCTATGCGCTGGTCACCATAATAGCTGTAGTCGAAGTTATAGTTGAGAGACATCCCGCCTTTTTTCAGCAAGGAATAGTTCTTTTCCGCCGCCTCAAACACTTCCTCAAGTGCTTTCTCAGTATCAGCATCACTGTCCTGTTTTGAAAGAGCCTCGCGAGCCTTGTCCATTTCTTCAGCGGTATCTGCGTAAGCGCCATTCACAGCAGCCAGCAACAAAGTCAGCGATAAAATTCCGGAGCGTTTCATGATTCTGCTTACCTTTTATTATTTTCTTCTGTAACGGAGAGACTTATTAATACCTTGGCCATCTTCGACAAGGCCATCGGTGACCAGGATATTGAAGTTATCCGGATCGCCGCCGTCTTCAGCAGTTTTGATTTCAGTTTCAAATACGAATGAGCCGTCATCCCCCACAACAGCATCGCCATTCTCATCTACTTTTAAGCGATATTCGTATTCGGCGTTATTAAATGAAGCATAAATCGCATTCTGCAGCTGGTGCTCAGATTTGACATGCAACATTGGAAACTCTTTAAAGGCATTCTCAGCAATAATATGATCTGAAACAAAGCGCATATCCTCTTCATGCAGCTCTAAGCCGCTCGCGGGCTTATGGCCATTCGGGAACACTATAAAGAGAACGTTGTTATCCCAGACTTCGAGAAAACGATGAAGAGTAAAAGAGATGTTGCCCAATGCAGGGTCGGCAACGTAAACCCGGCCATCGTACACCGTGCGGATAACAACAAAATGTTTAAATCCCGCATACTGAATCGGTGCGATAGCTGGGTGATCTAAAGTTTCAAGGTCGGATGCTTCCGCCTTGAACCCCCCTGATGGATGACCGAGCGCCGTAACTAAGCGCTTCATGTCTAACATTGAGAAACCCCGACGCTCTACGATTCGTTCAGTCTCACCGAATCGCAGCAAACCTTCCATCACCTGACGTTCCTGGAAGTTCCTACCCAAGTAAAAGTCGAGAAGTGTCGTCAGGGCAGCAGAGCCACAGGAATAGTCATACACCTGACGCACGACATTTTTGAATTTTTTCGCAGCGAGAGGTTCGACATTAACTACCATATCTTCCTGATAGTCTTCACCGACGGCCACACGAACAACGGTGTCCCCCTGCTCTCGCTCATTCACAATGGCAAGCTCATGTGCCATGGCGAACCCGATAACAGATCCTAAGAGAATAATCAGCACGATTCTAAGGCCTCGGCCTCCCCCTTTATATTTTTATTATAATTTGTATCGTTATCCTATGTTACAGAAACAATTTAGCCCAACCAAGTATAATTCACTGATAAATCAGGTTTTTTCGCTCTTTTTCATTAAATACAGACATAAAAAAAGCCCGCCGGAGCGGGCTTTCTTTCTAGACGCTAAGCGAACTTAGCGACCAGAGATGGTTACAGCCGCACCGTTCAGAGCGATATCAGAGATAGCAACTGAACCGATAGAAGATCCACCCAGAGCCAAGTCACCAATCTCGATAGTACCAGCCAGGTCAAGACCTGTGATAGAGATACCGTCGCCATTGAAGGTCAGAGTAGAGTCAGTGCTAATACCAGTACCAACACCGCCAGTACCGTATACACGCAGATCAGTAATGCCAATCGCGTCGTTCAACAGCGTCATGCTACCTGAGGTAACTTCAACAGAACCACCAACTGAAGTAATGGTAGTATCCGTACCAGACTGTGCAATTGTAGTAACGCTACCCTGAACATCCATAGTAACGTCAACGTTACGCGCCAGGTTAGCAGCAGAAAGGCCAGCATCAGTGCGAGTTTCAACGTTACCGATACGTACACGCAGGCCTGACAGATCAGTCGCAGAGCTATCCATGATGATAGAACCAGTTTCATCAATGTCGATTGCGTTGAAGATAGTAATATCAGAACCATCTGCAGAACCAACGATGATATTGCTAATTGCCAAAGAACCGCCACCAGTAGTTACGCCGTCGACAGTATCGGTATACAGAACTTCACCGATAGAAATGGCATCGACATCAGACAGAGTAATATCCAGATCGATACCAGCCTGACCAGTAGCAGCAGCCATTGCCATTTCGTCCATTGCTACCAGTTCAGCGTTAGCAGCGAAAGATACAGCGGCGATAGATGCAGCCAGAGAAGCTTTCTTGAGGAATTTCATTTGTGCACACTCCTGATTGTTTTTATGTAGTACAGCGGGTCTTTCAGTTTACCCGTTGACCATCCTACTTGTTTCACCTTGTGGTGTCACCCGCTTGAATGGTCGATTTTCAATTTGCTTACTGTCTAATGAACTACCAGCAAGCTTTCGAATTAAGCCCCGCTACACGAGACTTGCATTCAATCTATTATGTTGATTTGCAGTTGTCTACCCTTTTTTCACACAAAGTTACGGATAATGGTTACGAAGCGGCTCTGGATGTATACTAGGAGTAAAGAAGCCGCAGAAAATCGCTATTTTTCAGTAGGTTATATACTCACCAACCCAACCAAGTGGCCTGTAATGTTCACCTGCAAACTTGAGCTACCCGGCGCCAAAATACTGAAAACCCTGTCATATCTGGACAACTTCAGCCTGCTCACCATTCCACACAGGCAACGCCATTACTCGAACCTGACAGAAGATGATCACTTCAAGGCAAAATACGTCATTGCGATCAATGAGTCCGAATCGACCAATCAACTACCGCCACTCAAGACCAGGCACCACGATAGAGAGACAGACAGTAAGGGCTGCTTTGTATCAGGTTGGATCGGTCTTCTGGATTACCCCGGCAGCGATAGCCAGACCAGCTTCAGGCGCTACAACTCTTCGCTACTCATAGACCCTGACAGCGACTATTGCATCATCCAGTCTCCTGAACCCATTACTGACTCAACAGTAGCGAGCTACCTTGAAACCCTGAAGCACTGCATGACAGCAACGCAGACCACACCTTCACCAAGAACATGGATGCCAGAGCAGACTCCAGAGCAATATACCGACAGCTTCGCCAAAGTACGCGAGTATCTTTTGAGCGGCGACTGCTACCAGATCAACCTGGCCACCCCCTTCCTCTGCAAGGATGACCTGAGAGATTGTAACCCGTCAGAGCTACTGGAGACTTTTGACGCACCGCATGGATGCATCATCAAAGACAGCGAGCGAACTATCATCAGCGTTTCACCAGAAAGACTTCTCAAGATCTCCCCAAAGACAAGCAAGACTAGCGCGTCACCGACCTTCCAGCTTGAGACGCGCCCAATCAAAGGGACCGCTCCCAGACACATAAATTCAACTGAGGACGCCAGGCTCGCCTCAGAACTAAGAACCAGCCCTAAAAATCAGGCCGAAAACCTGATGATTGTCGACCTGCTACGGAATGACCTGAGCATTCACGCCACCCCGGGCAGCGTCAGGGTGCCCGAACTCTTCACCCTTGAGTCGCATTCCAACGTACATCACCTCGTATCCACCATCACCGCAACACTGAAAGCCGACACACCCGCAACAAAAGCAATTGAAGCGGTTTTTCCGGGAGGCTCAATTACCGGCGCCCCGAAAAAACGTGCGATGGAAATCATCAGCGAACTGGAACCAAGAGAGCGAGGTGCTTACTGCGGCTCCGCTGGCTACATCGATGACAGTGGATCTTGCGACTTCAATATCCTCATACGGACAATTGAAGCAAAAGAAGAAGGCGCAACATGCTGGGGAGGCGGAGGTCTCGTCATCGACAGCAATGCCGACGACGAATACCAGGAGATACTCAACAAGGTGACGAAAATTCTCGACACCCCGTTATAAGTCTTACTTAAAGCGTCAGGTCGCGATTACTGGCTTTGATGAACTCTTTCTTAAGGTCTTCATAAGTGTGCACAGCCGGGAATTGTGGAAATTCCTCGATCACATTCTGTGGTGCATGAAACAGAATACCCGCATCTGCCTCTGCCAGCATCGTCGTATCATTGTAGGAATCGCCGGCTGCGATCGTACGATAATAGATGGTCTGCAAAGCACGGATAGACTGACGCTTAGGGTCAGCCTGACGCAGTTTGTAGTCAACGACACGACCATCTTCATCAGCAACCAGGCGGTGGCAGAACAGTGTCGGAAAGCCCAACTGGCGCATCAGCGGCTGAGAGAACTCGTAAAAAGTGTCAGACAGAATAATCACCTGAAAACGCTCACGCAGCCAATCAACAAACTCACGCGCTCCGTCAAGTGGCTTAAGAGTTGCGATCACTTCCTGAATATCCTGCAGTTTAAAACCGTGCTGATCGAGTAGCGCCAGACGTTGTTTCATCAGAACGTCGTAATCAGGAATATCACGAGTCGTTGCTTTCAACTCTTCAATGCCCGTTTTGTTTGCAAATTCAATCCAGATCTCAGGTACCAGTACACCTTCAAGGTCAAGACATGCGATTTCCATGGAGTCCCCATCAATTCATTCAGGTAATAAAGGGCGCTACTCTACCATTCATCCCGGCAAACACAACGGATTAGCAAACACATGAATAAGAGTATTCTTTTTTAGTATTATTTGACCTAAGAAGCCCCATGATAATATCACCTCAAAATACAACGACCGGATACACCGATGAGAGACGACCAGATTGCCGAACTGAACACCCAGTTTGAAGATAAACGCCCGAAAGACATTATTCGTCACGCCATTGAAAACCATGATGCCATTGCCGTTTCATTCAGCGGCGCCGAGGATGTCATTCTGGTCGATATGGCCGTCAAAATCGATCCAAACGTCGACATCTTCACTCTGGATACGGGTCGACTGCACCCAGAGACATACCAGTTCATAGAAAAGGTGCGCAAACACTACAATATCACCATTGATGTGCGCACACCTGAACAAGCTACACTGCAAGACTTCGTTAAAGAAAAAGGACTATTCAGCTTCTACGAAGATGGGCACCAGGAGTGCTGTGGCGTTCGCAAAATCGCCCCACTACGCAACAAGCTGACTGAACTGGACGCATGGATAACGGGTCAACGTCGCGACCAGAGCCCAGGGACACGATCAGACGTATCGATTATAGAACTGGATAGCGCCTTCAAAGGACGGGGCGAAACACTAACCAAGTATAACCCGCTCGCTCACTGGACTTCGGCTCAGGTCTGGGAATACATAAAAATGTTCGACGTTCCATACAACGAGCTTCACCAGAAAGGCTTCGTCAGCATCGGCTGCGAACCCTGCACCAGAGCCACACTGCCAAACCAACACGAGCGTGAAGGTCGCTGGTGGTGGGAGGAAGCAACCCACAAAGAGTGCGGACTCCACGCAGGCAACATCATCTCAAAGGGCTGAAACAAGCGCCTTCTATCGAGCCCCCCTGCTGCGGTCAGTGCACAGGGAGCTCGATCCCATCAAATAAATCTGAAACATCCTGCCTTCCCGGGCTCTGCGCAGCAACCTCAACCAGATCCCGAGTAAGATGAGGCGCAAAGGTAGCAATAAAATCAAACATATAGCTACGCAGAAACGTACCCTTGCGAAAGCCGATACTGGTAACACTTGAAGCAAACAAGTGAGACGCATCGATTGCTACAAGATCAGAATCAGTAGTTGGATCGATCGCCATGCTCGCCACAATCCCAATCCCCACACCCAGCCTCACGTAGGTTTTGATAACGTCAGAATCGGCCGCTGTAAAGGCCACCTTGGGCGTCAGCCCCTGCCCCTGAAATGCTTCATCAAGCTTAGATCGGCCAGTAAAGCCAAACACATAAGTAACCAGAGGGTACGCAGCCACTTGCTCCAGTGTCGGTCGCGGAGTGGCCGCAAGCGGATGCCCTTTGGGGACCAGAATGCTGCGATTCCACCGATAGCACGGCATCATAATCAGGTCACCAAAGTGCTCCATCGCCTCAGTAGCAATAGCAAAATCGGTCGTGCCATCCGCCGCCATTTCGGCTATCTGCATCGGTGTGCCCTGATGCATATGAAGAGACACATCCGGATAGCGCCTCATGAACGACTCAATCACCCCCGGGAGTGCATATCGGGCCTGAGTATGCGTTGTTGCCACAGACAGACTGCCGCGCTTTTCATCACTGAACTCCTGAGCGACCTGCTTAATACTCTCAGTTTTACGCAGAATATCTCCGGCGATCTTCAGAATGGCCTCACCAGCCGGCGTAATGCGCGTCAGATGCTTACCGCTGCGTGCAAAGATCTCAACGCCAAGCTCATCTTCCAACAGCCGAATCTGTTTACTGATCCCGGGCTGAGAGGTGTATAACGCTTGCGCGGTGGCGGACACATTCAGATCGTGGTGCGCGACCTCCCATATGTATCTGAGTTGCTGCAACTTCATATATCCCACCCCTTACGACAAAACGCTATTCGAGTTATAAAAATATAAACAAATATTCCTTTCCAGAATAGATGACAACCTCTACATTGTCGCATTCTGTACTATACGCACCCAGATTAGACGACTCAGATGGATTTTCTGCTTTATATCGGTGCCGGCGCTGCCGTCGGCTTTATTGTAGGCATGACCGGCATTGGTGGCGGCGCATTGATGACGCCACTGCTGCTCAGCTTTGGCTTCCCAGCGCATACCGCTGTCGGAACCGATCTGCTCTACGCGGCATTAACGAAGGCCGGCGGAGCGTATAGCCATCACAGACAAAAGCACGTCAATTGGGGGTTGGTCAAACTTCTTGCTGCTGGCTCAATACCCGCCGCACTAATTACCGGCGCCCTTCTTCATGTGTTCTTCAATGACGCTGAAGACTACGGCCACCTGCTGAAAAACGCCCTCGGCATCATGCTGGTCATGACTGCCGTCGTTATCTTCATGAGAACACGCATTCAAGCCTTTGCGGCGGCCCGCAACGCCCGCAACCTGAGTCGATTCAGACCAGCCGCAACTATCGTCATGGGCATCCTGCTCGGCATATTCGTTACACTCTCGTCTGTCGGCGCTGGCGCTATTGGTACAGCCATCCTCATGATTCTCTACCCTGCACTCCGGGGCACTCACATCGTCGGCACCGATATCGCTCACGCCGTTCCACTGACACTCGCTGCTGGCCTTATCCACCTGGGCCTTGGCAATGTCGACTTCCAACTACTCGGCGCACTGCTCCTGGGTTCCATTCCAGCCATCCACTTCGGAAGCATGATCAGCCGCAAGGTTCCTGACGCAATACTGCGCCCTGCTCTTGCAAGCATTCTGTTTTTCATGGGTGCACGGTACATGTTCCAGTAACAATACTTGCGCCCCAACCAAACAAAGCGCCTGCTCTGTCAGCTGAGTCAGGCGCAACGAACCACCGCCCGCCAACACGCTGTCAAATCCTGACTAAACTCTTACTCCAGTGCATATACATAAAGGAGTGCGAGCATGTCTGACCAACAACTTATGACCATCGAAGAAGTCGCAAAGTACCTCGAAATCAAAACTGTGACAGTTAAGCGCTATGCTCGCGAGGGACTCCTCGACTCATCAGGAGGCAGCGAGCCAATGCTTTTCGAAAGAAATAAAGTAGAACGATTCAAGGACATTCAAAGCCGTCTTCGCTAAAAATTAACTTTACTTAACCCCAGCCAGGCTATTAAGCTTAAGCACGAATAAGCTAACTTAATATCTAATTATGAAAACAACTGATGTTGTCGCCTGGTTCGGAACCAAAAAAGCTATTGCAGAAGCCTGTTCCGAAGACGGCTGGAAGCTGACCGCTGCGGCGGTCTCCCAATGGGGAGAAGAGCCGCCAGCAGGTCGTCAGAAGCAAATTGCTGCCCTGACCAAAGGGCAACTGACCGCAGGCTCAGCACCCTCCCAACCTGAGACAACACCAGCCCAACCGTCTGAAGGCCAACAGGAAATGACTGACAATCGCATTGAAGATCTCAATATTGAGTCCATCGCGACTCTGGTAACCCCAACTCAGCTCAAAGAAGAGATGCCTATCTCTGAGCAAGCTGTCGAAAGCGTCTGTAAAGGCCGCCAGGCCATTCGCGACATCCTGGATCGTAAAGATCACCGCATTTTTGTTGTGGTCGGCCCCTGCTCCATCCACGACGTAGATGCAGCTAAAGACTACGCTCAGCGCTTGCGGGATCTGGCAGAAGAAGTCAGCGATACCCTCTACCTTGTAATGCGCGTTTACTTTGAAAAGCCTCGCACTACCGTTGGATGGAAAGGGCTGATTAACGACCCGTACATGAACGACACTTTCAAAATCCAGGACGGTCTGCATACCGCGCGTCGCCTTCTGATTGATCTTGCAGAGCTCGGCTTGCCACTATCCACTGAAGCGCTGGACCCGATCTCACCACAGTACCTTCAGGATCTGATCGCATGGTCAGCTATTGGCGCACGCACTACAGAATCCCAGACACACCGAGAGATGGCTTCAGGCCTTTCATCGGCCGTTGGCTTCAAGAACGGGACCGATGGCAGCCTGACGGTTGCTACTAACGCACTGATGTCTGTAGCCAACCCACACCGCTTCCTTGGTATCGACCAGAGCGGCCAGGTTTCAATCGTTTCAACCAAGGGCAACCCTTACGCACACGTCGTGCTGCGCGGTGGCGGCGGTAAGCCAAACTACGATTCAGTGAACGTCCAGATTGCAGAAGACGCACTGTCTAAAGCGGATCTTGCGCAGAACATCATGATCGACTGTAGCCATGAAAACAGCAGCAAGAATCCGGCACTGCAGCCATTGGTCATGGACAATGTCAGCAACCAGATCCTTGAAGGCAACAAGTCCATTATCGGCCTGATGGTTGAATCAAACATCAAGCACGGGCGTCAGAATATTCCTGCCAACCTGGATGATCTGGAGTACGGCTTATCGGTAACAGACGGCTGCATCAGCTGGGAAGAAACTGAAGATGCAATCCGCAAAATGCGTGAGAAGCTGAAAGATGTTCTCCCTGGGCGCACAGCCGGCTAAAAACAAAAAAGGCCTCTCACGAGGCCTTTTTTATTATTTGTCGTAATCCATAGTCATTCATCGAAGATGCCAAACTCATCTTCAAACTCATCCTGCACCTGCCCATCATTGACCAGATACTCACGGCTCTGAAGATACGCACTACGGATAAAGAGATAACGGTCGCCGGTAATAAACTGCTCAGATTCAATCAGATCTGAACGAAGGTCGAGCGCTTTTAAGCCCAACATCGCAGCATCTTCACCGAGATTGTCGCCAAAATAGGTATACGACAGGCCGGTGTAATAGTCGCCGACATGTCCTACAGAATGACGCAAGGTACGTGGCCCAAAGAACGGCAATACCAGATAAGGCCCATTGCCGACCCCCCAGTAACCGAGAGTCTGCCCGAAGTCTTCACGATGCTTTGGCAGACCGATGTGCGTCGCCACATCGAAAAAGCCGAAAAACCCAACCGTACTGTTCACCAGAAATCGACCCACGGCCGTAGCTGCCCTAGAGAATTTAAGCTGCGCGACATCATTCACACTGGTCAGAGGGTCAAGCGCGTTCTGGTACATATTCGTAATGCCGGTATCTACCACCACAGGGGTCACCGCGTTGTACCCCCTTGCTACAGGCACAAAGAAATTTCGGTCCAGGTAATCATTGAAGGCGAAAATTTTGCGATTGGTTTCTTCAAAAGGATCGTATTCCTCTTCAGCTTGAGCAGGCAACGCCGCGAGGCCAATGGTAACCGTTCCAATCAGCGCAACAAGGGAATGAAAATACATAAGATGACGTCCTGTTTTTGTTAAGCTCATAATGTCAGAAACCGACCAGAACGTCAGCTTTTACTGTCTCACGAGCGGATAACACCTTGCCGGTGCCAGTCACCCAGAACCTGCAGCGCCCCCTGAAGAGCAACATCTCCATCCAGCCCAGCCTGAGACATTACCGATTCAACGGCCTGTCGTGCAGTCAGCATCGGTTCAGCCCGTGCAGTTTCGAGAATCATAAGTGACAAAGGAGTGCAGCTGATAAACCGTACTTTATCAGCCAGGTCACGATAAACGACAAACCCCGACATCTGTTCCGAGACCTCAGGTTCAAACCCTGACACCTGATGAACCGGGTACTGATAACACGCAGCAATCGATGCAGGATTAATTAAAATTGGCGAGTCCGGATCAAAGAGACCATCAGGCTCACCTCTGAACCCTTCAACATCCATCACATCAACGGCCAGCTCCAGCCACTCATAGTGAGCTAGCTCTGCCAGATATGGAAACTCACCAAGAATACTTTGCTGTGTCACCAACCATGCCAGAAATTCCTCACTTATTTCGAGAAAAAGCGGAGAGTTTGACTGGTGATCACGAAAAAATGCCCGCGAATATTCCTTCCATCGCTCATCGCCGACAGCCTCTTTGCAGACAGGAAAGGTACCATCGAGAAAGCCACAGACACTGTTAAAAAAGAGCTCCCGATAAATCTTGAGTCCGGGCTGTTCACCGAAACTTTCATCACCATCAGTGCGAATGTCCTTGGCAAACGCCCTTTGCATCTTCGCCAGATCAGACATGCACCAGTGCCTCCTGAAGCGCCTTAATCTGTGAGACCTCTGCAAACATATCGTCGAGATCAGGAAAGTTAAAATCCCGCTCCAGAAGCGTTGGCCTCATCCCGTGCGCATCATAAGCCGCTGATAGTAGTGCCCAGACAGGCTCAATAACATCTGCACCGTGGGTGTCTACCAACAAATTCGAGGAAGGATCATCATCACTGGCGTCGGATGTATCCTGATAGTGGCCAGCGACATGGTAATACCGGATTTTATCGCTCGGCATACTGCGAATGTACTCTTCAGCGTTGTACCCGTGATTTGTTGAATTAACGTAGACGTTATTCACATCAAGGAGTAACTCGCAGTCGGCAGCTTCAAGCACCGCTTTGACGAATTCTGGCTCTGCCATTTCGCGTCCGGGCTCAACATAAGCCGAAACATTTTCTATCACCAGGCGCTCACCAAGAATGTCCTGCACTCTCATGATTCGCTCACTGACGTACTTGACAGCTTCTTCGGTAAACGGAAGCGGCATAAGGTCGTACAGATGGCCATCGTCTGAGCAGTAACTCAGGTGCTCGCTATAGACCGCCACCTTATGCTCTTTCAGAAAGTCTTTTACGTCACGGACGAACGCTTCGTCCAACGGAGCAGGGCTACCAATAGACAACGACAGTCCATGGCAAGCAAATGGATAGCGTTCAGTAAAATAGCGGAATTGGCGGCCCAGACGACCACCAACCCGTAACCAGTTCTCGGGCGCGACCTCAAAAAAATCGACGGGGACTTCAACGCCGTTTTCTATGCGAGACTGCAATTCTGAGATAAACCCTCGGCGCAGACCTAATCCTGCGCCCGTGATCTGGTGGCGATTCATATCAGCGCTCAGCTCTCTTTTGCACCGCCGCACTTACCTTCGCCGCACTTGCCTTCTTTTTCAGACTTGACACCGCACTTACCTTCGCCGCACTTGCCTTCTTTTTCAGACTTGGCACCGCACTTACCTTCGCCACACTTGCCTTCTTTCTCAGACTTAGCACCACACTTACCTTCGCCACACTTGCCTTCTTCATCGGCCTTGGCGCCACACTTACCCTCGCCACATTTGCCTTCATGGTGCGCAGCCACTTTGTAACCCTGATTCAGTTCTGCAGAAGCAAACGGGTTTTCAGCAGCATTAACGCCTGCAGCTGAAACAGCGGTAACAAACGCCGTTCCGAGAACAGCAGACATCAGCTTGTTGGTATCTTTGGTAGAGTTTTTCATAGCAGTTTCCTTTTCAGTGTTAGGGGCAAAAGGTGCCCGTATGTATCCTGTACGTTCCAAAGCACAGGTTGGATTCAGTATGTCAGACGATTTTACTGTTACACACCGCATTTTTTGAGCCAACAGTCAGTTATTACGCTCAGAGACCCGCCTGAACGATCTCATGCCAACGTTTGTTAAGGCGCTTAAGCGATACCGGCTCTTGTGTACCCAGCGGTTGCGCGAATAACGACACTCGCCACTCCTCAAGCAGCCACCGGAACTCCTCAAGGGCTTCCTGATTTGCACCGCCACGATCTACCGCTTCTTTCCAAGGCACATAGACCGACTCGAACTCAACCATGGACTGACGATCACGCGCAAGGTTCCCTTGCAGCTTATCAATCCGATACTCCATAGCCCGCAGATAGCGGGTGAAACACTTCAACCTTGGCCATGGCACTTCGACAAGAAACCCCGGAGCCAACAGGCGTTCCAGATGGGCTTTGGTATCACTGAACGCCATGGCCTTATCCATTGTTACGGCGCCCCTGAGGCTCTTAAGCACACCATGCCGAATCTTCAACCACTGAACAAACTGGGTAAGCAGCTCTTCCAGATGTTGATGTAGTCGGCTACGTCGCTGAATTCTTACATCAAATTCTTCAGGCGTCCGCGGCAGAGCCTCATCAAGAGGTAGCATGATATGGGTATACACCGCATCAACAAGCTCGCGAGTAATCTCTCCTTCGGACCCCATACCTTTAGCCAACAGCCAGTGTGGTTTCATTTGCGTCTGGATAGATTGGCGGAGGTCGCGATCCATTCCTGCAAGCTGCTGGCGAATCAGGGCCAACACCCCTTCACGATGCGAAACCTCGGCCTGAGATTCACTATTCTCTGTTGTCAGGACTACCGTGTCGCCGTCGCTCTTAAGGCATGGGTAAGACCTCACTGGCAAGCCGGCCACTTCGGCCTCGGTTGACTCCGGCAATGCGCCGAAATCCCAGTCATTAACCGTATGTCCGGCAAACCGGTCATCAAGAAGGACGTATTCAGAAGTCTCTCCGCTAACATCAACACTCTCAATAAGCGCGGCCAGGTCTCTGCTTTCGGTGATAACATCATCGCCGTTGAGAACCCTGAAGTTCATTTTCAAGTGAGACTCCAGCGCATCACTCATCAGCTCTTCTGGCGTTACACGCTCGGGCCTTAAGGTCTGATTCAGAAATTCCGCCAGCTGGATATAGAGTCCACCCTTGGAAGCTGCAGCCTGATTCAGAAAGCGGGTTGCCGTATCTGGCACAGGTACAAACTGCTTCCGCACTGGCTTTGGCAACGCTTTAATAATGGCTACAACTTTTTGGTGAATAAATCCCGGAACCAGCCATTCTGTCAGCCTTTCATTAACCTGAGGCAGCATCTGAGCAGGAACGGTTAAGGTCACCCCATCGTCGGGGCTTCCGGGCGCAAAGGTGTATGACAACGGAAAATTAATACCATTAATCTCCAGCTCTGCGGGGTAATCATCACTGGATATACCGCGAGCAGCATCCGACAGAAGAAATTCACGAGTAAGATACAATTGCCTTTTATCGGCGTCTGACGCACGTTTAAACCAACTTTCCAATGCTCTGCGGGAAAAAACACCCTCAGGAAAATATCTCTCGTAAAAATCAATCAGCGCATGATCATCAATCACGAGATCACGCCGGCGCGATTTTTCTTCGTACTCAGTGACCTCTGCAATCAGTTCAATGTTTTTGCGATAAAATTCAACATCAGATTTAAGCTGCTGCGCGACGAGCGCTTCTGTAATAAGAATCTGGCGGCTTTCCTCAGGGTGAGTTTTCGAATAATCGACACGTTTTTTCGGGTTTACAACCAGGCCGTACAGCGAAGACTGTTCAGTCGCTACAACCTGACCTCGCTGCTGTTGCCAATGTGGTTCGAAGTACTGATATTTAAGTAATTCCCGACCACATTCTTCAATCCACTCGGGCTCCACCCTGGCAACCATGCGCGCAAACAGCTTACTGGTTTCAACCAGCTCGGCAGCGACCAGCCATTTGGGCGGTTTCTTATAACCGGCACTCCCCGGCGCCATCACGAAACGTCGGTTACGAGCACCTATATATTCCTTATGCTCCGCCCTGAAACCGATATGACTTAACATCCCAGAAAGAATGGCTTTGTGCAACGCGTCATAAGAAGCAGGCTCGGAATTTGTCGATATATCCATATCACGCAGCATCAGATGCAGCTGTCGATGAATATCCCGCCATTCGCGCATCCGCATATAAGACAGATAATTTTTCTTACACCACTTGCGTAGTTGACTCTGACTCAGTTCCTGGCGCTGTGTTTCGAAGCCATTCCAGAGATTAATCAGCGTTGCAAAGTCGGAATCATCATCCGCCCATTGCTTGTGCTTCTCAGCAGCCGCCTGTTGTTTTTCCTGCGGCCTTTCTCTTGGATCGGCAACAGTCAGGGCTGCGGCGACGATCATCATTTCAGTCGCACAATTTCTCTGCCCTGCGGCAATCAACATGCGTCCGATACGTGGATCGACCGGTAACCGAGCCATGGTCCTGCCCGTGCTGGTGATTTTCTTTGCGTTATCGACGGCACCGAGTTCGGACAGCAGTGTATATCCGTCTTTTACAAAACGATCGTCAGGTGCATCAACAAATGGGAATTTCCGAATGTCCCCCAAGCGAAGATTCAACATCTGCAATATCACGGCTGCAAGATTAGTGCGACGAATTTCCGGATCGGTAAATTCTGAGCGCGACAAAAAATCCTGCTCGTCATAAAGCCGGATGCAGGTTCCGGGCTCTATACGGCCGCAACGCCCTGCCCTTTGATTTGCACTCGCCTGAGAAATCGCTTCAACCGGCAGACGCTGCACTTTGGTGCGGTAGCTGTAACGACTGATTCTCGCGACACCGGAGTCGATAACATAGCGAATGCCGGGGACCGTCAGAGAAGTTTCAGCCACATTGGTACTGAGCACGACGCGCCGCCCGCCATGAGGGCGAAATATTCTCTGTTGATCAGCAGAACTCAACCGTGCATACAGCGGTAGAATATCCGTCGCGGGCAATTGCTGACGTCTGAGGAATTCAGCACACTCCCTGATTTCCCGCTCTCCGGGCAGAAACACCAGGGTGTCACCCGGACTACCCTTAGCCTTGTCGATTGAGCGCAATTCTTCGAGCGCCTCAGCTATCCCTTCGAATAAAGAGCGATCTTCCTCGTCATCGTCATTCCGAACCAGTGGACGATAGAGAACATCAACAGGATGTGTCCGGCCCGACACCTGAATCACCGGAGCGTCATCAAAGTGCTGAGAGAAGCGCTCAACGTCAATGGTTGCAGAAGTAATGATGACCTTAAGGTCTGGACGTTTGGGCAGTAACTGTTTGAGGTAACCCATCAAAAAATCGATATTCAGGCTACGTTCGTGTGCTTCATCGATAATGATGCAGTCGTATTCATTCAGGAAGCGGTCGTGCTGCGTCTGAGCCAGTAGAATACCGTCCGTCATGACCTTAATACGGGTGTCATCGCTTGACTGGTCTGTAAACCTCACCTGATAGCCCACTGTCTCACCGAGCGGGCTGTTTAATTCATCAGCAATCCGCTGTGACACCGAACGCGCAGCAAGGCGTCGCGGCTGTGTATGGCCAATCCGTCCATACACACCCAACCCCGCTTCAATACACATTTTCGGTAACTGAGTCGTCTTACCCGAACCTGTTTCACCGGCAATGACGACCACCTGATTTTCAGAAATCAGAGACAGAATCTCTGACCTCTTCTCACAAACAGGCAGGTTCTCAGGGTAATTAAGTGCAGGATTAGTGCTTCGGGCTGCAACCGCTTGCTGACTTTTTTCTATTCTGGAGACCAGCTTAGCCAACTGCGTTTGCTGTTTATCAAGGGGTTCTTTTTCAATGCGACGAAGTGCGTTACGGACCGGGTGCCGATCGCGGATAAGACAATGCATCAGGGATTTTTCGAGTTCAGAGAACATCTTGGTTACTTCGGTAGACATGTATCCCGCCAGTCAGAAACAAAAACGCCCCGGAAACCGGGGCGCTCAGTGTAACACGTCGCAAAGCCTTATTTGTGCTTGGCCAGCTCCTCGTCACGAAGCTCACGACGCAGGATCTTACCAACATTCGTCTTCGGCAGCTCGTCACGGAACTCAACGATCTTAGGCACTTTGTACGCGGTGAGATTCTCTCGACAGAAGGCAATAACATCTTTCTCCGTGAGCGATGGGTTGCTCCGGACAATAAACACTTTCACGGCCTCAGAGCTTTTAGGGTCTGGTATACCAATAGCAGCTGCTTCAACAATGTCTTTATGGGAAACAATAACGTCCTCCACTTCGTTGGGATAGACATTAAAGCCAGAGACGATGATCATATCTTTCTTACGGTCAACGATTTTGAGGTAGCCATCGTCGTTGATAACGGCCATGTCACCCGTCTTCAACCACCCGTCTTTGGTCATTGTTTCTTCAGTCGCTTCAGGACGCTGCCAGTAGCCCTTCATGACCTGAGGTCCTTTCACACACAGTTCACCAGCTTCTCCGAGGGGCAACTCATTACCTTCTTCGTCGATCACCATGCAGGCTGTATTCGCAACAGGCATACCAATGGTGCCCTGCTTGATGCGTGTGGTCGGGTTAAAGGATACGACTGGCGAGGTTTCGGTCATGCCGTAACCTTCAGCCACTTCACACCCTGTCACCGCTTTCCATTCATCAAAGGCAGCTTTGGTCAGCGCCATACCACCTGACACAGTCAGCTTGAGTTTACTGAAGTCCAGAGCACGGAAATCTTCCTGAGCGCACAGCGCGACAAAGAGAGTGTTCAAGCCGACAAATCCAGTGAAGTCTGTTTTCTGCAGGGTCTTAATAAAGCCAGGAATATCACGGGGGTTCGGGATCAGGATACTGTGATTACCAGTCTGCAGAAGCACCATGCAATGCATGGTGAACGCATATATATGATACAGAGGCAGAGGACAGATAACCGTCTCTTCACCCTCACTCATAACCTGTTTGAATACACCGTATGCTTGCGCCATGTTGGCCATCAGGTTGCCATGGGTAAGCATTGCGCCTTTTGCAACGCCTGTGGTGCCGCCCGTATATTGCAGTACAGCGATATCATCTGATGTCGCAGGTGCACTCGTATAGGGCTTACCTTTACCTTTGCTGAGTGCTTTGCGCAGTGGAATCGCGCCAGGAATATTTGCCGCAGGCACTTCCTTTTTTACGTACTTAAGCACTGTATTGATCAGGGTTCTTTTCAGCGGACAATGCATGTCACCGACGTTTGTCACAATGACATGCTTAATGCCTGTTTTAGGAACGACACGCTCCACCTTGTCACCGAAGTTAGCCAGCACAACCAGAGCTTTAGCACCTGAGTCGTTAAACTGGTGCTCCATCTCGCGCTCGGTGTAGAGAGGATTGGTATTTACAACGATAATCCCAGCTCGCATCGCGCCAAATACGACGACCGGGTATTGCAGTACATTCGGCAGCTGAACCGCAATACGATCACCTGCCTGAAGAGACGTTTCGTTCTGAAGGAAAGAGGCGAACGCAGCACTTTTTTCATCCAGCTGGGCATAAGTCATGGTCTGCCCGAGACATGTAAACGCTGGCAGTTCAGCGTACTTTTTAACGAAACCATCAAAGATTTCGGTAATGCACGAAAACTCATTAACGTTGACTGTCTTTGGATACCCCTCGGGGTAACGCTCCTGGAAAAACTGTTCGTTCATCTCTACCTCCAATCACTGAAATTATCTGCGGCGCAAACCGACGTCATTGCATTCAAGTTTAGCGGCATTGCGTCAAGTGGGCCAGTATCCGATACGGATAAAAAAAGCCCGGCATCTGCCGGGCTTCTGGGTATCAAGGGTTAAAGCGGATTGGATATTCCACCTTAGTAACCTCGACGTTAGGTCGACTTTCAAACACCATTTGCTGGCATTTGAGTTCAACACTGCGAATCAGTCGAGCGTCTTTAATTTCGCTCTTCGCAGCTTTACAGGAAGTCACTGAGCCATCCGGCTGAATCGTCAGCGCAAGAGTTACAGAGCCCTCGAGCGTCGGATTCTTACGTAAAGCCCGACGATACAACCTGTCGTAGTGTACGTTGTATGCTTCGAACACCAGTCTGAGCTCTTCCTGGCTACGCTTCTTCGACTCTTCTGCTGCGGCAACCGCCTCTGCAGCCACCTCAACCGTCGTTGTCGCGCGATCACCAAGGTTCTCTCCTGACGTGACATTGGTCAGCGATGCTACATCCACACCACCAGAGCCCCGGCTCGCCGCTGTGCGATCCACTACTGAGCCGACGTTAGTCGCCTGAGTACCCTTAGTACTGAGCGATGAACTTGAAGTGCTCAGCGCCGTAGTAGGAATCGCCGAACGCAAGTCACTCAAAGCCTGAAGTGCCTCGGTACCCACTGCATCACGTGCTTTCTGCTTGGCTGCCTGACGCTGCTGCTCGGTTGCTTCAACTTTCGGCTTAGGCTCGGGTTTAGGCTCCGGCTTTGGCTGAGGTTTCGGTTCTGGCTTAGGTTCAGGCTTGGGCTCTGGCTCGGGTTCAGGTTCCGGCTTAGGCTCAGGTTTTGGTTGCGGCTTCGGCTCAGGCTTCGGTTTCGGAAGCTCTTGCTTTTTACGCTCAATAACCTTTGCCAGCTGCGGCGGCAGCTCTTCAAGTTCAGACCTGTCTTTTTCAGGCAGATCGATGAAGGGAACCACAACACCAACCAATAACATCAGCGCCAGCAGTACGCCCAGAATCGTCCAGAGGCGGCGACCGTCCTCTCCGTCTGTCCATGGCAACTCAGGGGTGCGATAAATACTGCTCATCACGCACCTCCCGGCTGCTTCTGATTGACCGCCAGTGAGATATTGGCAAAGCCAGACTCGGCACAAGTACTCATAATTCTTTTCAGGACTGAGTATTCCGTTGCCTTGTCACCCACAATCGTCACTGGACGACTGTCTTCACCCTCGGCAATTGGTGTACGACTGGCCTGATATTCAAGCTCGGAGAGCAAGGAAGGAATAACCTCCTCATTCCCCAGCTTAACCGCAGACAGTTGTGCCACAGAACGCCCCTGAACAAGAAGGTCGGTATCTGTCACCAGAACCGTCAGTTGCTCTTCAGGCTTGTTCTCCGATACAGATACGGGGAGCTCAACGCTGTCCGTATTCTGCACTTCCACCTCTGACTGATTCACCATGAGGAAGAACACCAGAATGGTGAAAATATCCATCAGGGCTGTCAGGTTCAGACCATTTTTGTTGGCATTACGTTTGTGATTGCGCTGCATGCGCTTTGCGCGACGTGACATTTTCATGGTGCCACCTCCTGCGCGTCTGCTTCACCCAGAGAAATATCCGGGAACAGCACAGCATCTACCAGGGACGCAGCAACCACAGCAGGGTAAATGCGCACGGTATCCATAACGGTTACCAACGTCTGGTAATCCGTATTGGGCTCTGCAAGCAGAGTAATGTCTCTTTTTTCTGCAAATTCAGGATTTTTCTTGGCTTTCTGAAGGGCTTCTGAAAGGCCTTCGTAGTCAAGTTCTCCAGACTGAGCAGGAATAGAAGCCAGTTCAACTGTCTCTTCCTGATAAGTCCGGGATAGAGTAAATCCTGTCTTCCTGATCGTCACTTCAAGCGTGACATCCTCCGGGTTAACGGCGCCTGGCTCATCGCCAGAAGGTAACCTGAGATCCAGTACGGCCAGCTGTGAAAAGACCATATTCATCAACAGCACTGGTACCAGTACGATCATCAGGTTCATGAAGGATGTTACGTTGAGTTCCGCCTCTTCTCTGATTTTCTTATGGCGTCTCATCGAACGACTCCTGATTAACCGTTATTTGAAGGAGTGCCGTTTTGTCCTGCCTTTTTATCCGTAATGGTATTAAGGAACTTCACACCTGCCATCTCGATGCTGTCGACGATTTCAGATGTTTTAGTCTGCAGGTAGCTATGCAGCAGAATCAGAGGGATGGCTGCAATCAGACCAAATGCTGTTGTGTTCATCGCGACCGAAATACTTTGCGAGAGCAGTTCAGCCTTTTCCGCAGCCGGTGCGCTGGCTACTGCGGTAAATGCCGCAATAAGACCCATAATGGTACCCAGCAGGCCCATCAGGGTTGCAATATTAGCAAGTGTCGCGATGTACGGCGTACGCTTCTCCAGCTGAGGAATCGCTTCCATCAGGCCTTCTTCGAGCGCGTACTCAACTTCTTCACGACGCTGTGCAGTCGGAATACGCTGAATACCGGACGCAAAGATATTAGCGATATGAGTATCAGAGCTGTTGGCGTAGTTGAGTGCTGAACGCAAATCGCGTTTCTGCAGCATAGGGTACATTTCATCGAAAGCACGACGGTTACCCGACTTTTCTTTTGCGAGGACGAGCAAACGCTCAATTGCGACAGCGAGACCGATCACCATGATGATTGCAATCGGGTACATAAACACACCACCTTCCTGAAGGAAGCGAATGATGGAATCCATTGGATATCTCCGGTTCTGATACTATTGTTGTTCTGATAGGCAGCTCATTAAAGCTGCACACGGGCTGATTTAACCATTATTTCTCTGCAGAAAAAACCGCAGTTCATTCTATTTCCAGGACTTCGTTTAGCCTTGTGACGTGATCCTCTTTTTCGTTATAACGCTTCCCATAACGTATCTCGCGTTTCAGGCTGTCACGGGTTAATGGTCGGAACCAGTGACGATTGAAGCTGGTAACAGGCTCATACAGTCGCCCCGTTCCCGGAGGCGGCTGCCAGGCATTAATATAGAGGACATTGGGATTTTCGCTATTCCCACGAATCGTCATTCCCTGCAGGCGAACGACATCATCGTCAGCAGACAATGCTTCTGTACTGATAAGCATCAAAGGTAAAAGCAGAGGTATAAGCAAAGTCATCAGGTATCTCATATTGCCTCCCCTTCGGCCGCGCCCTGTTCAGAAGTTGTTGAATCAACGGGCGCAGAGTTCTCGTCTACCTGCTGAGGCATAACCGCCTCATCAGCGGGTACTACTTCTTGAGAGTTTTCTTCATCGACAACACCCTCTTGGGCGCTAATGTCGGTCACCTGGCTTTGTATTACGCCATCCGTAGTTTCGTCGGCTGGCGTTTTTAACGAGCTATACCATTCATCAATACTTGCTGGATCAGCCTCGTCGACACCGGCCCGCCGCGCCAGGTCGACCACCCAGATATTTAACTGCTCGTTATCAGGCATCAATCGACGCGCCTTACGGTAAAATTCAAGCGCGTTCTCAAGGTCGTTACGATACAGATCCAGAAGGATCCCAAGGTTGTAATAGTGGCGCCCTTCATCGGGATCACAATCAATAGCGGCGTAATAACTCGCTTGAGCATCATCAAAACGCCCCAGCTCACGATAAGCTACACCGCTCAACGAATGAACCGGGCAAAAAGTCGGATCTATAGTTTCAACCTGCTCGTAAGCGGTGGCGGCCTCTTCATAATTGCCTAGCTGATAATGCGCGAGCCCCAGGTTACTCCACACTCCCGGATACTGGCCAAAAACAACTGACATATCTGCCCAGTGCTGCAAGGCCTCATCAAAGCGTTCGTCTTCCATAAGCGACAAACCATTACGGTATTCGTTTTCAAACCCCTCTGGAAGAGGTTCAGCAACAGGCTGACCATCAGGGCCAAGTTCTGCCGAATCCTGGATTGCAGGCTTATTCGACGCACAGGCGCTCAATAATAGAACCAGTAACGCACTAGCGAATCTGATCAACATAGGTCACCGCTTTTTCTTGTTTGTCGTATTGGCCCGGCATCAATCTAGCCATAGACCGGAAACTTTTTTTAACCCATTCATCATAGAGGCCATCATAGGTCCTGCTGATATTGGTCTGATGAATATCAATCGCAGCTTCTTCCAGAGGAAATGCCTGATCCTCGAGTAGGAAGGTGTATTCTTCTTCTTCGAGTTCGTCCATGCCCGCTGGACGTTCAGATTCCATCAAACCGCGACTGAACTTGGCATACATATCACCAATATGAAAAGTCGCAGGCGTGGTAAATTCCAGAACTTCCATTTCAACGGCCTGGGTGTATCGTTTTAGCGCACCTTGCATCGCATTGTTTTTGCGTACGATACTTTTTGCCAGTGGCAGACTGATTTCTATGTCATCGAATCGACGTCGATCAAACTCACCCAACTCAAAGGCCGCCTTAGAGGCCAAATAACGCGACCGATCAGTCTTATTATCACCAGCGCGAGAATGGAGGCTGATAATTTTGTCTAACCAGAAGCGGCGTTTTTCTTCTTCACCAAGCTTCGCGTATATCTGATCAAGTTTGTAGTGAGCCTCGATCGCTGGATCAAACGGCCGTTTATAGGTGTGCGCATAGCTGCGATACATCACAATCGCGTTATCAAAGTCTTCAGCTTTTTCGAAATATTCCGCCGACTGGAATGCAGCAATACGTTTTTCTTCGTCGTCGGTGCCTGAATCAGAAATAGTCTTGAGTTCAAAGGCAGCCTCTCGCCACTCGCCCTGTCCTTCATACGCAATAATTAATTTACTGCGAATATCGTCAGCGAATTTACTGTTCGGGTGATTTTCACGGAATCCAAGAAGCACTTCTTCAGCACGCTCAAAATCTTCGACCTGCATTAACAGGGTCGCAGCATCGTATTCTGCGTTCTCACGGAGATCACTCTCGGGCACAACCTCGGCCAGCCGCAACCATTGCGCTACGGCTTCTTCGGGATTTTCTTCCTGCGCAGCTTCGCCCTGTTTATAAATTGCAGCCGCTGACTTCTGGCGAAGATCAGCGCGCTGCTTACGATTCAACTCTGAATACTCAGAGGCAGCAAGAAGCGCTGCTTCAGCCTCTTCAAACTTTCCAAGTTCGAAGGCTGAATGTCCCTGTACCAATGACGCTCCGTAAGAATAGCGAGGGGGTAACTCAACACCACCTTCCTGTGCAAGCCGGGCCGTCGTTAAAGCCTGACCGTAATATTCATCTGCAAGAAGCATTTCTGCGGTATTTACCAGTACGGTGCCGCGGCGTTCGTCCTGCGGAAATTCGAGGACAAATCGCTTAGCACTTGCTACGGTCAGCTGACGCCAGCGCGCTTCTTCTTCGGGCGTTGGCTTATATTTATTGTAAGCAAGCAACGCCGCATAACCTGCTTCAGCCGCGTTTTCGTAGAACGGATATTGATAAGCAACAATTTCATAGTTGTTGCGTGCATCATCGTAATTTCCAATCTCGTATGAAATTTCAGCCAGTAAGAAGTGTGCTTTTACCGCATCAGGTGCTTTAGGGAATGAGCGGATATATTCACGGTACCAGCCGGCGGCCTGCTCCAGTCGTTCACGCTTATCACGCGCTGATTTTGTTTGCTGACCCCAACCGTGCGCAAAGGTGGCGAGATCCCAGATATAGTCACCCAAAGCAACGGTAATCAGAGTGCGCACTTCTTCACCATGGGTCTCCCAATAAGGGGATCCGACACCGAAACGTTCGATAAAGATCTCTTTGTGCTTCCTGCGCAGCATCGGGTATCCGGCTTTTTCATATCCTGAAATCAAACGACGATAATAGAGCGGAGCTCGATCGTCATCCGGGAATCGATCAACAAATGCTCGCAGGGTTGATGCCGAGCTTTTGTAGTATTTCTTTTCGTAATACTGATTAGACAGTTCGGCGTAAATCCGATATTCGAAGTACCTGGTACCGTGCTCATCATAGAAGCGAGCAATTTCGTTCCAGTCGCCGAGATAATCGAACATTAATGCCATGATCCGAAGCGTATCATTCAATACTTCCAGTTCGGCACCGTCCGCAGCCATCAACGTTTCATCGTCTGGGAAATGCTCATCAATCATCTCCGTAAAGGAGAGCAAGCTATCTTCTAGTCGATTTTGCTTAAACAATGCCCAGCCGCGAAAATACTGCGCATCAAGGTAATACGGATTACCTTCGGGACCGAACTCTACGACCTGGGTGAAGCGACTTTCGGAAGCTTCGAAGTCGTTGACGTTGTAAAGCATTCTCCCCAGCCGGAACTGTGCTTCGAGATAGTAAATAGACTCGGGGTAACGCTCGGTTAATTCTTCGAGCACAGCGATGGCCTGATTTTGCCGACCAGCCAACGAATACGCTTTTGCCAATTGATAATAGATGGTGTCGTTATCTATTCGATCAGGATAGAGTTCAAGGAGGGCTTCATAATCGCCAATAGAGGCTTCGGCCATCTCCCGATCTTCTTCTACCATGGCAAGGATATCATCACCAAACTGATCCATTCGGATCTCGTCCCATTGGAGCTTCAGGCCGGCGATACGGTGCGCTACACGAACGCGCAATTCAGGATCAGTGGATACTTCCAGATAGGATTTATAGCTGCGAATCACATCACGATGATCTAAACCCAGAGGTTCATCGGACGCTGTGCGAACGGTAAGCGTGCCAATGTCTGAGATATACTTACGCTCGTCTTTTTTACCCAACCAACTACAGCCAGAGGTGACTACTACAAGCATTACTAATACCAGAAAACGGAACAACATTACTTAACCGCCTCCTGTTTTTCATTTTCAGGCTCATAGTCGAGCGAGCCAAATTCATTCTGTAGTGAATCGTCGTAGAGGCGAGCCAGCGCCAGGCGCGCCTGTGCGAGATAAAGCGTCAGGCGTTCATCGAGCTCTGTAAGGTGCTGTTTTGTCATTTCCGTCAGGAGTGCTTCCTGATCACGCTGAATCTCTGCGACATTTGAATCCAGCGCGGCAACTCTCTGCTGCAATACACCGACGCGTTCAGGAAATCCACGCCATGAACTATCAGCCCAAATCAGGGATGTACGTGTATTCTCTAATTGGCGGAATAATTTGTCAGTTTCAGAGCGCAATATCATATGGTCGCGCTCGGTATCCCACTTACGTTGAGGCTGCGCTTCATATATTGACCAGAGCTGCAGCCCCCTCATCCGCCGCCAGCGTTCTTTATATGGCGCAAGATCACGGGTCGGCGTGCCTATTTTCTGGAGCAAAGTAACCGCAGGAACGACGCTTCTTAAACGCTCGATGCGGGCTTCATCACTTCTGGATGCGTAAGAGAATACCGTTTCATCTTCGTCCAGGAGTCTGTCCTGAACAGCAAGAATGCTTCGAAGAACATCCATCTGACGCTCTTCAAGTTGTTCCAGCAGGGCCTCGCCACCCATCGCTTCGAGATTCTCCCGGCGCTGGACGAGGATATCTTCCCACAAGGTCAACTCACGCATCGCTTCTGCGAGATCAGCACGGATCCGATCAAGGTCATGAAGCCGCGCCAACTCTTGTGTAAACGCTTCTTCTTTCAGTAATCCCTGAGCAAAACGCGTTACCTGGCTTTGTGGCAGATCACCAAGCGCCTGTCTCTGCCAGCCCCAATTCTCAGTTTCATTCGACTGGCGCCACTCATCAAGCCAATTACCCAGTGACTCTTCCTGGTTGAGTTGTTTCAGCTCCCCGACCATATCAGTCAGGCGCTCCTCAACACGTTGATACGCCAGCACAGACTGGTTAACAGCATCGACCAACTCAAGCGTGTGAGGTACTGCAAGGTAGGATTCAACAACCGCAGGATGGTATTCATCGTAGAGCTGCTGCAGGATACGCCAAGGCTGAATAGCATCTTCGTAGCGCCACTGAGCCAAAAGATTCCATCCGTAATGCAATAAGGCGGGCGGAGTAAATACCGATTCCAGGGTCACGTCTGAAAAATAGCGGTTAGCCATTGCATGCTTATCCCGCTCCATCGCAGCAATACCAGAAATCAGCAGAATGCGATCACGCAGAGCCGTGCCTTCTTCGTTGTCAGGCAGATAAAAAATCGCTTCATCGATCGTCGCTTCGATGTCGCGACTTCTGAAATTCTGCCGAACCATCGCCAGAATCAGGTTGTAGCGCGCATACCCCGTCCAGATACTGGCATCTTCCATACCCTTGACTACGATCAGCGCTTCTTCGACCCGATCTTGCTCACTGATACTACTGGCCAAGAGATAAGAAAGCTCCTGGTCATAACGCCGGCTGAGAGCAGGCGATGCTGCCAGTGCATTCCGTGCAGCCTGCTCTGCGCGGCCGTAGAAACCTGCACTGAAAAGGCGTTGCGTCAAGAAATACCAGGCGTCTCCAGATGCGCTTCCGCCCTCTTCAAATACAGCGTAAAAAAGATCTTCTGCCTGATCCTCGAGCCCAAGCGACAGATAGACGGCAGCCCTCATAACTTCAGCTTCGGTCTCGGGCGTTGTGTCACTCCCAATAAGCTCTTTCCATTCGCGTAAATAATAAAGCGTCTGGTAATACTCACCGACGAGGTAGGAATAATAAAAATTACCACGCAGAAGGCGTCTTTCAACGTCTTCGTTGACGCCAATACCTTCGATATCGTCGAGGTCAATATCGATATCATCTTCTGCTGCGCTCTCTGCGTATACGCTCACACTGAACAGCGCCAGCGGTGCCAACAGAAGTAGAAGAAATAGTTTCTGCATCAAATTACCAGTATTTCAGCTGCAACCGTGCGCTCTGCAGGTCATCACGGTCGACGATCAGGAGCTCTGTAATAAGCGGTTTACCGGTTTTGCTGATCATTTCAGTGATCGCAAGTTCACGCCCCTGACCTTGATGGTCGACACCGCGAATTGTCACAGACACTTGATGCTTGCCCGGTGCAAGGTTGAGATCACCCAGAGGCTGCACCGCGCCCATACGCAAGGCTTTTACCTGACGTTCAGTATACAGATGCTGGAGTTCAAGCTTGCCATCTACCGAGAGTTCAACTGACAGAGGTTCAAAATATTCACCGTGATTAAGAGTCACATGAAATGCCGCCCGAGTCGTGGCTGGGCTCAGAAGCTCCCGCTCCAGCTCGTAGAGGTCACGATTAAGCTCAAGTACGGCCTCTTTTGCTGTCATCACCTGTTCGCGTACCGCTGCGTCCTCTGCCATAACCACCGAGGCAAACAGCATGCTCAGAACTAACAGAAATTTCATTTTTTACTCCGGTTGCTGATAGTCACGACCCTGGCTCATCCAGCGCATCACTACCTGCTCTGTTTCCTGATAATTGTCGTCGAGATCACCTGTAATCAGGTGATCCAGGCGCCCATCAGCATTAATCAACATAACCGCAGGGCGCTCTTCAAACATCCAGCCCTGACGCCACTTTGGCTCATATTTCAATACTGGAATACGCATATTTGGCGGCTGGCGCTTTCCCTTAGGGGTCCAGACAAACCAACCTTTTAGCCCTTCAATTTCCAGACTCTCAGCGAGAAGCTGATATCTGACGAGGCGCTCGGAACATTCATCACAATCCCCCAGCCATATCAACATCAGATAAGAACCGCGGGCTTCCTCAAGTCGCTGACCAAAGCCGTTCGTCGCCGGCAAAGTAAAGTCCGGAACCATATCCCCCGGTTTCAGACTTTCAGACGCCTGCAGCTGGAGAGCCAGACCGATCAATAATACAAACCGAGCGAGATATCCCACTGCGTGCCCCCATCAGATTCGAGAGACTGAAGGCGCTCATCGTCGACCAGAAACTCACGAACACCTATTCCCGTCCAGATCCGCTCGCCATGAAACTGCACGCTCAGGCCAAGCGATGCATAACGACCACTGGTATCACCGGAATGTTGTTCACCTGCATTAAGTTCCGCTGCCAGCACCCACGGCACCGCACGAACTCCGCTAGTACTGGCAGTCCCCTGAAGGAGCGCGTAACCCGCACCTGCTGAGTAACGAAGCAGCTCTTCGTCATCACTTCGCACTTCCTGGCCGTCATTAATCACAGCGCGTGTGCTGAACTGGCCAATCTGAGCTTCACCCAACAAATACCATTTTTCACCGGCAAAATAGCGCGCGGTAAAAAGAATCCCCGGCTGCGAATCATTGTTATACGCCAGAGTATTGGTGTAACCCACGCTGAAGACACCGTGTTCAACTTCAGTCTCACTCAAATCATCAAGACCGTTCCTCTGACTGCCCGGACTGAACACCTCCGCCGCAGCACTGAGCGAAAAAAACGCCATGCCAGCGAGCCCCACCGTCCGCCAAAAAGAAGTCATAAACGCAATCTCCAAACTATTGATACTGACCTGTGAGTTGTCATTTCACTGTCTAATGTGGCGCTTATTTCGCCGCGAGCACCAAAATCAAAATACCGGGCAACCCGCCACATTGATTCAACACCTACGCCCCCAACCCAGACAGGCTCAGCCGTGTCAGACCAATGTGTGTTGCCTCGCTCACTCTGGGCATAACCGGCAAACGCGTTCCAACTAAAAGTTATGTGGTCTGCGGGCTCAGCGAACTGAGTAATTATGCCAGCATCAAACATTGACCATGCTGAATCCCCCTCTGGGGCGCGAGTGTAGCGCACAGAGCCATACTCTCCGAGGACAGGAAACAACCATCCGAGGGAATAGGCGCTGGCGGTTGAAAGGGCCACTTCGAGTCGATTTTTCCCGGGGCGCGCGTCATTGACTAGCTTCCAGAGTTCATCGCGGGGGAAGGTTTCGAGCAGATGAAGGTCATCGACATGCAGCCAGCCACTGTTCCGCCCATCAGACGCGTTAACCCAGCTACCACGACGAGCGACCACTTCAAGGCGGCGGTATGGAGTGACTTCGTAGATGACAGGAAAGGCCTCAGACGGCCCATTGCGCAGGCCGATGTAGACCTGCTCAGCAGCAACCGGCTTAACACCCCCAAGAGTGATTCCTGTAGCAATCAGCAATGTCAGCAGTGGTGAAAACAAGCGTATCGCCTGCATGTAAAACATCCTGCATTCTTTATTATTTTCCGGGAAAACCTGCCCTCTCTGACAAGCTCCTCCGGCTTCTATTTTCAACTATTTGCTGAGAAATCTCATGGCATCCTCAAGACCTGACAGGGTCATGGGATACATTTTGTCTTTGACCAATGTGCGGATCGCCCCCAGCGAACCGCCATTCCCCCAATGGTCTTCCGGCGCTGGGTTCAACCAGACCAGCTTATCGAAATGATTCGCCATGCGTTCCATCCAGACCGCACCCGGCTCTTCATTCCAGTGTTCGACGCTTCCCCCCGCATGAGTGACTTCATACGGCGCCATCATGGCGTCGCCCACAAAGATAACGCGGTAATCCTGTCCATACTTGCGCAAAATGTCCCATGTTTCTGTGCGCTCGTTCATACGGCGGATATTATTCTTCCAGACAGACTCATACAGGCAGTTATGGAAGTAAAAGGTTTCCATATGTTTGAACTCGGTACGAGCGGCCGAGAACAGCTCTTCACAAACACGAACGTGAGGGTCCATAGACCCACCGACATCAAAAAAGAGCAGTACCTTCACAGCGTTGTGCCGTTCTGGAACCATTTTAATATCGAGCATACCTGCGTTGCGCGCGGTAGAACTGATGGTGTCATTCATATCAAGCTCATCGGCTGCGCCCTGGCGCGCAAACCGACGAAGACGACGCAACGCTACTTTGATGTTCCGTATACCGAGCTGTACGTTGTCATCGAGATTTTTGTAATTTCTCTGTTCCCATACTTTCGCCGCTTTTTTATGACGGGAACGATTCTGATCAATACGAACCCCTTCCGGGTTGTAACCTTCAGCACCAAACGGTGATGTTCCGCCTGTACCGATCATTTTATTTCCACCCTGATGGCGCTTTTTCTGCTCTTCGAGGCGCTCCTGCAGGGTTTTCATCAGTTCATCGAAGCCGCCCAGCGATTCAATCTTCGCCATTTCCTCTTCAGAGAGCAGCTTCTCCATTTCTTTGCGCATCCATTCGGCAGGGATACTGGCATCATCAAACAATGAAGGCAGCGCTTCGATACCCTCAAAGTAAGCAGCAAACGCCTTATCGAACTTATCGTAGTGTTTTTCGTCCTTTACAAGAATCAAGCGCGCAAGAGCATAAAACTCTTCAAGATCTGCAAAGGCTACCCGCGCCTGAACCGCTTCAACGAGGTCAAGGTACTCGCGAATCGAGCATGGTACTTTTGCGCGACGAACCGTATCGAAAAAGTCGATCAGCATGATCAGCCCCGACGGCGACTCATAAACGCAAGACGCTCCAGCAAGTGCACATCCTGCTCATTCTTCACCAGAGCACCCGCCATTGGTGGAATTGCCTTGGTAGTATCGTGATTACGTAATAACTCGACGCCGAGTTCATCGGCCATCAGCAGCTTCAGCCAGTCAACCAGTTCAGAAGTTGACGGTTTTTTCTTCAGCCCCGGTACTTTGCGCACGTCAAAGAAGACTTCAAGCGCGTCATTGACCAGCTCCGCCTGAATATTCGGGAAATGCACATCAACGATCGCCTTCATGGTTTCGCGATCAGGGAAGTCGATATAGTGGAAGAAGCAGCGGCGCAGGAATGCGTCAGGCAATTCTTTCTCGTTATTGCTGGTAATCAGAATAATTGGGCGGTGCTTAGCAACGATGCGCTCCTGAGTTTCATACACGAAGAACTCCATCTTATCGATTTCGAGAAGAAGGTCGTTCGGGAACTCGATATCCGCTTTATCAATCTCGTCGATCAGCAGAACAACAGGCTTATCCGCTTCAAAAGCTTCCCAGAGCTTACCTTTAACGATGTAGTTCGAAATATCATTGACACCATCAACACCAAGTTGCGAGTCGCGCAGACGACTGACGGCATCGTACTCATAGAGCCCCTGATGAGCCTTGGTCGTACTCTTGATGTGCCATTGGATAAGGTCAGTGCCCAATGAATTGGCCAGTTGCTCTGCCAGCATTGTTTTACCGGTTCCTGGCTCACCTTTCAGCAGGAGTGGTCGCTGCAATGTAATTGCTGCGTTGACTGCCATTTGCAGCTCAGGTGTCGCTACGTATTCACCGGTACCCTGGAATTTCATCAGGACTTAACCTCTCGATCTCTGATTCTTGACTGGCCAGAGTATAAGGAGGCCGCTTTAGTACAGCAAGGCAGGACCAGAAAAAGGCTTTAAAATCAGACAGAAAGGGATAATTGTACAGAAGCCGCCTCCGGTACCGGAGGCGGTCATAATATAAGCGCTATTCTTTTTTGTCGTCCGGGAGGTCGAATTCCCCCCAGTCATCGTCTTCATCGGCTGAATCTGCTGCATCCGCTGCGGGTTCAGAACTCCCCATATCGGTGTCTCCTCCCATAGAAGCAGTGACCTTGCTTTCTTCCTCCGCTGCAGGAATTTCTTCCTCCTCCGCACCGTCAAAGTTATCAAAGTCAGCGGAATCCAGATCGGCGTCATCAAGCTGCCCTGTCTCCAGATCCAACGCTTCGCGTGCGGCTACGTCTTCCGCGCTCTCAGATTTTCCTTTGCGCCTCCCCAGCCACCACCACGCCAGCCCACCTAGAAGTGCCAGATTTGCCACCCCAAGCAGGACGTATACCCACCAGGCAACACCCGACTCCTCTTCTGGCCCAACTTCTTCGACAGCAGACTGCTCACTGTATCTCGCCGCCAGATCAGGAACAATTTCATCAGATACAGGCACGACCTCAGGTTCCGCAGGTGCCTCTTCAGACGAATCAGGTTGTGCTGCATCAGTTTCACTCACAGTAGGCTCTGGTGCGTTCTGAACAGCCGCTTGCTCACCCCTGATATCAGGTTCGCTGACCTCTTCATTCACCAGCTCTGGATCTGGCGCTTCGGTAACTGGGGTACTTACTTCAGAGACCAAAGGAAAGATCACAGGAATGCTTTCAGGTTTACTCTTAAATGTCTTACCGCTGGCCGACACTCCACGGATGTTTAGCATAACCTCGTAACTGCCTGGGCCTTTGTCGGCGACAAGCGCAAGCTCCCACGCACCACTCTCGTCAGAATACTTCATCGCGTTAATCATGGAGCTACCATCAGGGCTGGATATTCTGGAAATAACACGTGACAAGCTGGTATCAACGAGGTCACTTTGAGGGTACACACGTACATTCAGGATCTGCTGGCCGACATCAGGCTCAACATCTACCCGCATCGGCTCAGCCAGCGTTGCCGTCAGAACCTGCTTGCGCTCGAATGTACGCCCCTGAGCATTAATCTCCAGCCTATATTCTCCGGGCTGATTCAACCGACTCAGGGTCTCTCTGAATATCCCATCAACAGGCAGGCTCTCCGGGTCAGACAGCAACTTGCTCCCTGTACGGCCATCCGGTGCAGTGACCTGAAGGCTGACATCCGTCAGTTGCAGAATGGTCTCTTCATTTACTGTTTCGCCTTCATTCTCAAGAGACATTTCAAGCTGCACCGGCACACCAGAAAAAAGGCTTCCCGGCAGGCCAGACACTTTTAGTTTGAGATCAGACAAAATCTGCACCCGACTGTCAGGAGCGACGTCGGCATCGGCGACCCAGTCTCCGGTTTCAGGAGACTTCACAGTAATCAGGTCGAAGTTCAGGTCATGATGCCAGCGGACATCAGCAGATGTCGCTGCAGAATCCTGAGAGATACGCACACCAGAGGGCGACACCAGTTCCGTAGGTTTGCTGGAAGCTGCCCTGAAAATCAGCGCAGTAAATTCGTTAACACTCGGGTCAATATTGAAGGTATTTCCAACAAGCGGAACCTGCTCGCTTGGTACGGCACGATCAAATGCTTTAAGAAATGCTGGCATCAGCTCGTCATTGGTATGCGCTTTCAGCGCGAGACCGTCTGTTTCCATAGCAAGCTGCCCAAGCATAGTAACGTCTGCGGCATCGGACAGGGCAAGAGTGTGAATACGGACATTCTTTGACATGTACTCAGGAAGAACCGTGCTGATAAGCCTTTCGCGAGCGGCTGTATTCGCCGGCGTGTCAGGGGCACCACCGGAGGTATCCATATCAATCCGACCATCGGTCAGGAGAATGACTGTCTGATCAAACTGACTGTTCTGAGTCGCCTCATAAAGGGCTTTATCGAGGGCTTCAACGAGGTTGGTATTGAGACCGACAGAGCTGATATCACCGCTGGCTGCGCGCGCTTTCTGGCGCCAAGCTTCATCTACGGTAGCAAGCGGCACCAACATATTCACGTAGCGCCCGAAGGTCCAGACACCGGCGCGGGCCCCTTCAGGTAATAATTCTGTCAGCAGATTAAGTGCCGGACGTCTGAGGTTTTCAGGATCTGTCTCCTTCATGCTACCGGAGATATCGATCACGATTCTTACGTCCGGAGCCTGAGACTCTTCAGCCCGGACGCTGAGGGTTAAAGCGGTGAAGAACACCGCCAGAAAAATCGCTCGGAAAAGCAGCATAAAAGCTCCGACTCCCTTTAACTCAGTCACCTTCAAGCTCAAGTTCAAGCTCAATCAGAATCAGAGGCTATTTTCGAGAACACGACGACCTTTCTCTGTGATGTGCCAGCGCACACCATTCTTACCACTCACCTTGCCTGCAAGGCTACGTGTAGTCAGTACGTGCAGTGTTTTCAGTACTGTCGACTCTTCCTGATTGCACTCACGACACACCCCTGCCAGTGAGCGGAAGATATACCGACCGTTGGACAGAATTTTGAGGATTTGGGTAGAGGTTGTGTCCAGCTCTTCTGACACATTCGCCATCTGCGGATCGTAACCACTCATGTCTTTTTCGGTTTCAGTATCAATCAGAGGGAGCAGCTCATTCTGAATAATACGAAGATCCTGCTCGACTTCTTCAGAACGCTGACGAGCAACATTCGCTTCGTTGAGAATCCGATCCGACATATTGTCGATAACAAAGCGACTCAGCAGCGCTGAAACCAGACAGAAACCGGTGAAAATGAGTAGCTGAGAGGGGTCGCCCTGACTTTCAAGAACCAGCTCGCTGTTCACCATATCCAGAACAACCGGTACCAGGAACGATGCGCCCACACCTACAACCAGAAATCGCGGAAGACTTGCCGAATCCGGATCTTTATCACCGTAGAGGTAAAAGTTCACCAGACCGCCGAAGATCCCTGCAAGAAGCATTACGGTAGCAAGAATGAATATATGGTTAGCCATTTTCTAAACCCTCAGTAGCACCGCCAGGTGCCTGTGTCACTAATCAGACATGCGTTTTTAATTCTGTGCCCAATCTGGGCACGGTATGAATTAAAACTAGCAAAGTTTTGAGAGTTAGCCAGAAATGTACGTATCAGCTTGTAAGTCACAGCAGAACAAAGATACAGGAGGGACATGGAAGTATGTTCCGTTGTGCCAAAACAGCACGATCACAGCTGCAGATAGAGATTGACAGACAAGCAAGACAGCAGTCCTTGCACCGTTCAGCGGAAAGGGTTTCCCTTAACTGGAGCCGCGTTTTTAGCGCGCAGAGGGGGCGTTTCGCGATCTTTTTCCTGCACGTTTGGCTTGGGCGCAAGCCCTGCTACCAGACCTACCAGAGTCACCAACAGTGCTATCCCTGCCGAGACTGAAAACCAGGTAACAAACTGCTCCAACCCGGCCAGACCCTCCGATATTAAAGCGAATGGTACCGCGATAAACCCCGGCGAAAGCACTTCAACACTGGCATCAGGAACCGGCACTGGCGTGAAGATGATAATGGCACCCACCGCACTGTAAATGTGATAAGCAACTCCACGCTGTTTTACCCAGAACGCCATTTTCCCCCAACACCAGAATGCGAGCAGACCAGCCAGAATATAAATGGCCCAGAAGGCGTAATAATCAGTCAGGCTTTCCATATAATGTGATCTTCCCAATCCTCTTCATTCACAAGATTATCAGCAACGCCTTTCCCTTTAAGGGATACACCAGCACGATGAACGGAGTCTGCATCCCCAGTTAATAGCGGGTGCCACTCTTGCAGTGGCTTACCTTCAGCAACAAGGCGGTAAGCACAGGTCTCTGGCAACCAGTGAAACTCAGAAGCCTGCTCTGGTGTTAACCAGACACAGTGAGGCACGTAGGTCTGCCGCTCCTTATAAACTGTGCATTGGCAGTTGCTCTTATCCATATAGCGGCAGTGAATATCGGTGTAATAAACATCACCACTGTCTTCGTCTTCCAGCTTATGCAGACAGCATAAAGCACAACCGTCGCAGAGGGATTCCCACTGCTGCCGACTCATCTCTTTTAAAGGTGTCGTTTCCCAGAAGCGCCGGTCCGCACTCATTCGTCGTCCTTTCGGCAGAAGAGATCCAGCATATAGGGTTCTTTTGCCGGAGGCATCTGTAGATAAAAGCCCTTCTCTTCGATATCAGCGAGAACCTTTTCAGCATCTGCCCGACCAAGATTTTTCTCTGGCGTCAGCAACAGGGTTAATGCCAGTTCAGGTTTACCAAACATTTCTTTCAACTCATCCGGTACACGAGCCAACCCCTCTTTCTTTTCAACGTAGAGGTACATCTCATCCTTGCGACGTGTTTTATAAACGTCACACAAAACGCGCTTAGTCGCCGTCATAATTTATTGCCTGATCTCTTTCAGGTGCGCCAAGAGGGCATCACCTATTTCTGATTTTCTCCACCCAAGGAGTATGGGTGGCAATTCATTGTCCGGGGTGCGCATTAACGCCTCCAGCGCTTTTTTGTTGGCCAGCACTTCCGGCGGAATATTGAGCGATTCCGCTTTTTTAATTACGCCTTTTTTCAGAAGCTTCATCAGATTACCGTCATCAACAGAAAGCGGCCGTTGCAACAACTCCGGCCATTCATCAGAGTCAGTACTCTGTGCCTGCTGAATAATCTGCAGAACCTGTTTGCCACACTCTTTGATGATGTTTGCCCGTAACCCTGCTTTGAAAAGCTGATCGCGGTTACGTGCTTTAAATCTGGATAAATTCCACAGCGCTGGATCATCCGCCACTTTATTTCGCGGGACATCACGCGCCCGCGCCTCTTCCTCACGCCAGACAGCCAGCTGTTGCAGAATGCTCTGTTCCTGCGGCCTTAGCTTCCAGCCTGACTTCACTCGCTGAAACGCACCTGTGAAGTCTGTATCAGGTTGACTCGCGGCGACTACAAGACGTTCGCACTCTTCCTCAACCCACGCTTCTCTTCCGAGACTCTCGAGCTTTTGTTTCAACCGTGGATAAATCTGAAAAAGATAAAACACATCTGCGGTCGCGTATTCCATCTGCACCGGAGTCAGTGGCCTCTGAAGCCAGTCCGTTCTGGTTGCTTCTTTAGGAATATCCAGATCTAGCAATTCACTGACGGCTCGTTGAAACCCTACAGAACCACCATACCCCGACAGCGCCATCGCTATCTGTGTATCAAACAAGGGGCTCGGTACGGCATCAAAAATACGCTTACAGACTTCAAGATCTTCGGCGCATGAATGGAATACTTTCACAACATCCGGGCTCTGCATAAGAGCTTTGAACTTGCTCCAGTCGTTGATTGCCAGAGGGTCAATCAATGCGCACGCATGTTTATCCGCGACCTGAATTAAGCCAGGTTTGGGATAAAACGTACTGGTTCTGACAAACTCAGTATCCACCGCGAGAAAATCCGCCGAAGACCACCTGATGCAGGCATCGTTAAGTTGCTGATCCGTCGCGATCCATTCCGGCACCGGCACTTCAGTCTGTACTCTAGGTTCAGTCAATCAAGACCCCTTAATATCTCACTCGCACGGTCAACACTGACACGCTCACCAGCCCGCCCCGAGCGCCGGAAAATATATTCTGCGGTCGTCCGCCCCTCAACGGAATCACCGCTGAGTATCAACAACGTCGCCTCTGGGAAGCGCTCAACGGACGCAAGCAGATCATCCATATTTATTTGAGAGGGGCCGACCCCGCTTGCTGGCGACAACTCACCGTGCAAAACAAACAGCGGCCCCTGATAATCAACAATATCAGACAACCGATTGAGTACCGCTTCCGTCGATGCCACCAGAAAGTAATCGGCGCAAGCGCCATTGGCCTGGCACTCCGATTGGCACTGAATACGATTACAGAGCCGACAGAGCCCCGCTTCGTTAATGCGCGTCAGGACCTCCGCCAGCTGCCTGCTATCACCGTGATAGACCAACCATTCCGCCAGCCGCTCTGCTGCCTGCGCACCGATACCGGGCAAGCCATCGAATGCTTCGCAAAGTAGCTGATAGTCACGCGGTCGGCTGGCCATGAATCAGAACGGCAGCTTCATGCCTGCAGGAAGCCCCATGCCTGATGTCAGCTTCGACATATGCTCCTGATTATTCTGTTCGATTTTACGAACGGCATCATTCACAGCAGCAGCAAGAAGATCTTCTAGCAGTTCTTTTTCTTCTTCCATGATGGAATCATCAAGGTCGACGCGCTTAACATCGTGACGGCCAGTCATAACGACTTTCACCAGACCCGCGCCGGCTTCGCCTGTCACTTCTGCAGAAGCCAGTTCTTCCTGAGCCTTCGCCATCTGCTCCTGCATCTTCTGAGCCTGCTTCATCAGGTTGCCCATTCCACCTTTAATCATGCGTACCTCTCTTCAATTCTTCAGGTCAATTCTTTATTAAACGTCAGGTATTCGGGCGGACAGTGTCTTCGATGACCTGCCCGCCTAATTCATTAACTATCTGGTCCACCAGAGGGTCGCTGTCGATTGCCTGACGCGCTGAATACAGCGCATCGGCCAGCAGCCGCTGCCTGCGTTGCTCCGGTGTCTCTCCACGTGTTGCAGTGAGAGTCATTCTGAGTGTCACACCTGGCAGAAATTCCCTCAGAGCCGTTGCGATTCTCTCTCGCTGGGTATCGTTGTACAACGCGCCTTGTGCGGGATCGACATCAAACTCAAGCACAGTGCCTTCCGGCGCCTCTTCACGCTGAATAAGTGCACTGTTTCGGGCAATTGCCATAGGTAATCCAGCGAGCGCCAGATGATCAACCCACATATGCCAGGTATGAGGAGCCAGCTCGGGCAACTCGTCGACACTCGCCATGGCAGACGACTCGGCTTCAACATCTGCCGCTGGCGATGAGCCTGACACTTCCGGCTCACTCACTGGCTCAACCACGGCCTGCGGAACCGGGTTCTCCATAAGGTCGGCCAGAGAGCCATCGCGACGTTCCTGCGTCTCATCACCAGGCATCACTGGTGCCAGCGCAGACTCATATTCGACAGGGACATCTTGTTGGACAGGGATATCGGCTGGAGCCTCAACAGGAGCGCCAGTGGAGCTGCCGGAATGCGCCTCTGCAGGGGTATCAACAGAAGCATCAGCGGCCGTTAAATTTTCCGCAGAGACAGCGTGATCTGTAATGATTGGCGTCGCGGATGGTTCCGGTTGTTGGGGCGTAGCTACCATTGATTCTGGCGCCTGCTTTGAATTTACAGGCTCTGAATTTACAGGCTCTGAATTTACAGGCTCTGAATTTACAGGCTCTGAACCCATAGGCTCTGCAGCGGAAGGCGTCGCAATCTGAGGTTCTGACTTTTCTGGCTCAGCAATAGCGGGCTCAGAAGCAGGCGAAACAGAACCGAGAGATTCGAACTGCCCTGCAGGCTCGTTCGGCTCTGATGCAGTACCTGCAGCAGTCTCTGAATCAGACTCCGGAACGACCCCACTACCAACCCCAGAAACAGCTTCAGCCGCTGGAGCTGTCAGTGGCTTTTTTTTTTCGAGCGCCGACGCCAGGTCGAGTTCAGGTACGACATCAGGTGCCGGACGGAATGCCAGCATGCGCAGCAATATCATCTCAAAGCCCTGACGAGGCTCTGGTGCCATCGCGAGGTCCTGTCGCCCCTGAAGCGCGATCTGATAACACAGCTGCAGATCTTCGGCGGGCATCGCCATCGACAACTGCAGGATCGCTTCACGATCGCCTTCGGCATTATCAATGGCATCAGGAACAACCTGAGCGAGTGACGCACGATGCCAGATGTGCAAAAGCCCCTGCAGAATCTCGTCATAATCCGGAGAGTGCTCCGCCATCGAAGCGGTCTCCGCCAGGATTTCGCTGGCATCGGCCTTAGCCATCACTTCGGCCAGCCTGAAGAGCCTGCCGCGATCCATACTGCCCAACATGGAGTTGACCTGCGACTCATGAACCTCACCTTCACCGAAGGCAATGGCCTGATCTGTCAGGCTCAACGCATCCCGCATACTGCCCTGCGCAGCACGCCCCAGAGACCAGAGCGCCGGCTCGTCGTACGGCACAGACTCCGCCTGCAGCACTTTACCCAGATAACCAACAATACGTTCAGGCGTCATATTTTTGAGGCTGAACTGCAGGCAGCGCGAAAGGATAGTCACGGGGAGCTTTTGTGGATCGGTCGTCGCCAACAGAAATTTAACGTGTTCCGGCGGCTCTTCGAGCGTTTTCAGCAAGGCGTTAAAACTGTGGGTTGAGAGCATATGAACTTCGTCAATCAGGTAGACCTTGAAGCGGCCTCTTGTAGGCGCGTACTGAACGTTATCAAGGAGCTCTCTGGTATCTTCAACACGGGTACGGGATGCTGCATCGACTTCAATCAGGTCAACGAAGCGGCCTTCTGCAATTTCACGGCAAGAAGAGCACTCGCCGCAGGGTCTTGCGCTGACGCCCTGCTCGCAGTTGAGGCATTTGGCCAGAATCCTGGCAATCGTCGTTTTACCAACACCGCGGGTGCCGGTAAACAGGTACGCATGATGGAGACGCCCTTCATTCAGCGCATTGATGAGCGCGCGCAGAACGTGCTCCTGCCCGACCATTTCATCAAAGAAACGCGGACGCCATTTTCTCGCAAGTACCTGATAACTCATGAAAATCTATTCGGCCTGAATACCTGTATTCAGCTCGCATAATAACTGGATAAGCGGGTAAAGTCAGTGACAATCTGGAAAGGAAAATACGGAAGAGAAACTGGAGATGACCTCTGCCAGCCACACCCCGGCACACGAGTCGACCACTACCGTTGCTTCCTTCCGGACCTGGCGGGGTTCGCGGTGTATCGTTGCGAGGGGACCGACAAAGGCCACCATAACGCCCCGCGATCAGCGGGGAGGCGTACATTAGCCAAAACCCGCTTCAGAATCAAGGTCTTATGAACAATTCATTGCGTCAGATGTGGAGCCACTGCTCCAGTGCTTTGGTGATTACTTCCGCACGGGACAAACCTAACTCGTCAGCAGCGCCATCCAGAGCGGCTACGACGTGCGCAGGCAATTTCACTTCCAGACGATGCAAGCCAGCATGCTTGTCGCGCAGACGCTGACTGCGTTTATTAAGGCGAGACTGCTGAGTTCTGTCATAGGGGTTACTGCGAGGGCGGCCCGGCCCTGACGAGCTGAACATATCTATCGTTGTTCTGTCTTCCGGCTGGACCGACATGGAGCTACCTTAACTGCACATTCTGAATACTGCGATGACACTTTGTTTGCAACAGATGCCAACAAAGCGTGAATTATCCCCGAGAACCGCACAAAAGCAACTGACAGAGCTTACCAGTGTGCGCTTTTCTCTAATCAGACTTGTCATACTGCGGCGAGCGCAATACTGTAACTGGGTACCTCATTAAAGAAGCGACATCAGAGCGACAATGACACAGAAGCCCCAAGCGTTACCCCACTCTCTTGCCACACAGACGATCCACCCCGATTCTCTCGACTTCAAAACAACTGCGGATATTGAGCCCTTTCACGGGGTTCTGGGTCAGGAGCGAGCCGTCAACGCGATCCAGTTCGGCGTTGCAATGGAACGCCCCGGTTACAACATATTCGTTATGGGAGACACCGGAACCGGTCGCTCGTCCTACGTGCGCGACTATCTGAAAAGCGAGGCCAAGCGTCAGAAGACCCCAGACATCTGGTGCTACGTAAACAACTTCAATAATCCGCGCGAGCCCAAAGTTCTCGCCCTGCTCCCACAGGAGGCCAGTGACTTCCGCGGGCTTATGACCGAATTGATTGATCAGCTGATTGCCAGCTTTCCAGCCGTTCTGGAGCACCCGACCTATCAACAGAAAAAGTCGGCCATTGATTACACATTTAACCGTCGTTATGACCGGGCGATCGAAACGGTAGAGCGGGAAGCGCACAAGCGCGGGGTTGCCGTATACCGGGATTCAAACGCTATCAGTTTCACCCCAATGCGCGAAGGCAAAGCACTGGATGAGACCGAATTTGCTCAGCTCTCCGAAGAAGAGCGGGAAACCTTCCACAATGACATCGCTGAGCTTGAACACATGCTCAGTGAGCAACTTGCAGAACTGCCACAATGGAAACGCGAAAGCAGCAACGAGCTTCGTCGCCTGAATCAGGAAACGATTCGCGAGGCGATCACTCCCTTGCTCGCTCCGATTCGCGAAGCCTTTTCTCATCATGAGCCAGTGATGGACTACATCACGGTGATGGAAGAGCACCTTCCGTCCGTTGTTCTGGAAGAGCTGGTCGAAGAGCGCCTGATGGACCTGCGTGAAGAGTACGCGAAACGCAGCAGCCTTGAAGATTCACTGCTGCCAAATATTGCCACGCATCATGCGCCTGACAGTGGCGCGCCGGTGATCTACGAGCCCCACCCGTCGTACGCCAACCTCGTCGGACGCATAGAGTACGTCAGTGAGCAAGGCGCCTTGGTCACCAATTATCAGAAAATCGCCCCAGGTGCGCTGCACAAAGCCAACGGCGGCTACCTGATTCTGGATGCCGAGAAAGTGCTGTCCGAACCCTTCGTGTGGGACGCGTTGAAACGTGCACTGCAATCCAACGAGCTCAAGATGGAATCGCCCTATTCCGAGGTCGGCCTGCTGAACACAACATCACTCGTGCCAGATGTTATCCCCCTCGATTTTAAGCTGGTGCTTATTGGCTCTCGTCAGATTTATTACCTGCTTCAGGAATACGACGAAGACTTTAAGCGTCTGTTCCGCACACTGGTCGATTTCGACAGTGATATCGAACTGACTGAACCCCACGTTCAGGCCTACGCTCAACTGTTGAAGAGCCGGATCGAAGAGCAGCAATACGCCGACCTCGACAAAGCCGCCGTTGAGCGCATGGTCCGACACAGCGCCCGCCTTGCTGAACAGCAGGATACCCTGAGTGCGTTAATTGGTGATCAGTTTGATCTTCTGGCCGAAGCCGACTTCATTCGCAAACTGGCGCAAGACGAATTAATCACTACAACCCATATTGATCGCGCTCTTAGGGCCAAGCAGGAGCGCACCGGAAGAGTGTACGACAAGCTTTTCGAGCAGATGCTGGACGGCACAGTGCTTCTCGAGACGACCGGCACCGCCATCGGTAAGATTAACGGACTGACCGTGATGTCACTCGGCGACACCAGTTTCGGCTCACCTGCCAGAATTACAGCGTCGGTATATCCGGGTTCAAAAGGTATTGTCGATATCGAACGTGAAGTCGCTCTGGGTCAGGCGATTCACTCTAAGGGCGTGATGATTCTTTCAGGTTTTCTGGGGAACCGCTACGCACAGAAATTCCCTCTCGCTATTTCTGCTCATATCGCGATGGAACAGTCTTACGGTTACGTTGATGGCGACAGCGCCTCTATGGCTGAACTGATTTGTCTTATTTCGGCTCTGATTCACTCACCGATTGATCAGAGCTTTGCCATTACAGGTTCGGTCAACCAATACGGCGAAGCGCAGGCCATCGGCGGCGTAAATGAGAAGATCGAAGGCTTCTTCCGGCTTTGCAACGCCCGGGGGCTGACAGGCAAACAAGGGGTAATTATCCCTGCAGCAAATCAACGTAATCTTGTTTTACATGATGATGTACTGAAGGCAGTCGAGGCCGGTGAATTCCATATTTACTGCGTCCGCCACGTCGACGAAGCCATCCACTTGTTACTCGACCGTGAGCCCGGATTAGCCGACGCTGAAGGTAATTTCCCCGAGGGCAGCGTGAACGGAGACATTATCCGACGACTGGAGGCCATTGCCCGAATGGCTGACCCTTCCCGTAAAAATGGAGAGTCTTCGGAAGATGATGCTTCGGAAAAATAAACCGACAGGTGACCGCTGAATTTAGACAGGTAGAAAAAAGGGCTGAGTTTTCAGCCCTTTTTTTATAAATATCGGACGTCACAGCAACACGTCGGCGTCAGGCAATGCGCACCGGGTGGCGCCCCTTCACGATAAGAGCGACCAACTGATCATAAAGCATTGAATAATCAACAGGTTTGCTGATCACACAGTCCATTCCGGCTTCCAGGCACTCCTGCCGCTCGGCGTCAGACACCCCAGCAGTTAGAGCCAATACTGGCAGCTCACCACCTTCTGAGCGGAGAATTCTAGTTGCCTCCATACCGCCAAGTTCTGGCATATGGCAATCCATAATAATCGCATCAGCCATTCGCCACGCATCGCTATCGATAAGCTCCCGGCCGTTATCAAAGACTGCGACATCAAGACCTTTCTTTTCGAGGATAACTTGAAGTGTTCTCTGGTTGGTTGCGTCGTCTTCACACACAAGAATCTGATACGCAGGGCCGTCTTGAGCGCCGGCAACAGGCGAACTATCAATTCCGAGAGGCACCTCAAGCCAGAAGGTTGACCCCTTGCCCTGACGGCTGGTCACACCGACACTCCCACCCATGAGTGAAGCCAGGTCATGACATAGACTCAGGCCAAGCCCTGTTCCACCATACACTTCTGCGGTAGCTTCGGTTTCCTGAACATAGGGCTTAAACACAGATGTCAGACGATCTGGCGCAATTCCGATCCCTGTATCACTGACCGATACGAACAGGGTCCACTTATCTCCACTTGGGGTACCGTTCAGACGCACTGTGACCTGGCCGCCCGCCGGCGTAAACCTTGCAGCATTGCTGAGAAAATTGGATAACACCTGACGCAATCTGGCCTGATCACCAATCAGACTGACAGGAATATCTGCCGATACTTCGCACGTAAGCCTGATATCCTTCTGCCGAAGTATTGCTTCATAGGTTGAGGCTGTTTTCTCCAGCCAATAACGGACATTAAACGCAGCTTCCTGAAGACGGAACTTACCTGCCTCAATCTTAGCTACATCGAGTACGTCATCGACCACGCCTAACAATGTTTGAGTGGTGAATTCGAGACCTTGTAGAAGTTCAGATCGTTCGGCTTCATCCGCATCGCCGAGCAATTCAATAATGCCAACCATACCGGTCAGAGGGTTACGTACTTCATGGCTGAGATGCGCAAGGAATCGCGACTTTTCTTCCAGAGCTTTACGGGCAAGTTCACGCTCACGTTCAGCATTCATCGCCAGCGAGGCAAAATGTTCGGACAACAGAATATCCCGGTACCCACGAAGTGCTGTAGTCAGTGAAACGTAGAGGCGCTCTTGAGTAGATTCACTCTTGGCGAGGTAGTCATTAATGTCGTAATTCTGAACAACCCGATATTCCGGTGCGAAACCAGCCTGACCGGTACGGAGAATAACCCGGATCTTCTGGTTATTGAGTTCTTCGCGAATGCATTCAACCAGTTTGAGGCCTGCGTCATCTTCTTCCATGACAACATCCAGAAACACCACCGCGATGTCACTGCGCGCAGAAAGTATTTCGCGAGCAGCCATAGCCGATCGGGCCTGGATAACAGTAACCGGGCGTTGCTCAAAACGGTACCGCGACAGAACAAGACTCGTAACATCGAGTACCGATTGGTCATCATCAACAACCAAAACGGGTATTTCGTCGGGTAACAGATCGCTTCCCGAGCGCGTGAGTTCTGTTTCAGTCATTTAGCAATCCTTTGCACTATTTTCTGCTCCCAAAGCCCTGTCCCGGCTCAAAGACCCAGCATTTTTTCCCGAAGACTGGTCTGTACCGGGTCGTCAGAGAGCCAGATGCCTGCCATTGCCGAACGAAAATCCAACCCCTCAACGACTTCAAGAAGCTCACCATTGCGGTAAATCTCGGTTCCTGCGTCGGGGTTATAAACCAGATCAAAGACATCGCCGACCGACAAAGAGTTCCGGAAAGTTTTGATCATAGTTTCTACCTGAGGACGTATCGGACCCAGGTCTCCATGGGTAGATCTGACGAAACCGTCCATTGCAGACTCAGCAAAACGATCAGCTGTCACCAGATCCGAAATAATAACGACACGGATATCCAGCGGACTTCCAGACGCAAGAATCCCGTCTGCGTCAGTCGAAACTTCCGGGAGGTACAATGCTGCGACGTAGGCATCAACGAAAAAACGAGACCGAACACCGGCACCATTTAAAACCAGAGTGTGACCAGAAAAAGTAACTTCATCTGGTACAGATACACCTTTGAGTTTCACATCTGCAAAAACAACGGAGGCAGAAAGAGCCAGCGTTGCACACAGAAAACACGATGAGACCATTTTTATAATCATAGGCAATCCCTTTATTGCTGCTACATAGTTTCAGCGTTTGCCCTCGATATTACAAGATAAGCCTCAACTCGCGCCGATACTGACCCAAGCGCCCCTCCTCATAAACAGCCTTGCCACCTGTTTGATCAGTGAAACTCACGCAGGTTTTTCTGAACAAATCGCAGTGTCAACCCGACCAGATTTTCACCGCTGTCGTAGAAACGATCATCCAGAGCTGCGATTTTATCAGCATGTTCGCTTTCGATATTATCGAAAGCATCAATGCGATCATCTTCATCTGAAGGAATATTACGATCAGGAAACAGATCGACTATCTGATCAAGCAGACCAGCCGACACTGGCGCTTTAATACGCTCAAGTGCTTCGAGCGTGTCTTCCGCTTTAGCGCCTGCTTCGTGGTGAACGAACTGCACGAAACCACCGTTCTCCATCTCTCTCAGCAACTGATCGAGACAGAAGACAGTTTTCTCTGCTTCATTCAGGGAGTCATAGCCATTCTCGGCTTCTTTGTCGTAGATCACATCGGTGATCTGCAGGAAGGAATCAGTCTCATCGGCAACATCTAAGGCTGCCTGAATCTCCATGTTCATAGGGTCCTACTCGAAACTCACTTAATTGCCCAAGTAAAAACCACCTTAGCCCAGAGCGCGCAAATTGACAAAGGTTTTCATAGCCCCCGGCCGGAATCGACCAATATGTCATTAATTTGCACCGCTGCGGCCTCTGGCGCTTCCATAGGAAAGCAATGACCACCATCAAATACATGTTGCGAAATACGCTTATTCCGGCCCACGGCACGCTTTACTGCTGGACGGATAAATGGATATGAACGTGTGGCGACAACAATATCGACCGGCACACTGACCGTTCTGACTGCCTGCCAGAGACCACGCGGGTAAGAGCCAAAAATGGAGGCCTCCCAACGAGGGTCGCAGGCCAGTGTTAGTGCACCTGCCTCGGTTGTACGAGTTCCGTAGTGAGCAAATGCGTCCAGTGCTCCAGGAGTCCAGTTCCGGTATAGCGACTTGGTCGACAGGTCTGTTTTCAATGCATCCACAGACGGCCAGTCCGAACGACGCCGGGCGACCGAGCGTACCAGAGACGTTCGTTGCCACAGCCCTGTTTTTCTCATCAGTCTTTGGTAAAAAATAACTTCTCGGCTGAACAGAACCGGATCGAGCAACACAACTCGGGAAAACAAGTCAGGATAACGCGCTGCGGCAAGCAGCGTCACCACACCACCCATACTGTGACCTATCCCCGTTACTGGCCTGTCAATGCGAGCGGCGATACTGTTTGCAACGCGGTCAGCCATATCATTCCAGTCTGGCTGTGCGTTGACATCCGGCCCCCCTGAGGCGCCATGTCCTGGTAAATCAGTGAACAGCAGGGGATGACTTCCATCTGTAATTTCTTCTGCCAGGGGAGCTAACGTGAGTCCGCAAAAACCGTTGCCGTGAAGAAAATGAAGCGGTTCTCCTTCACCCTCAATGCAATCGTAGGTAGCCAGTCCAGCTACCTGCCGGGTGTCCAATGAATGCCCAGCGCAGATTGCGCCATCTAACGGGAGTTTGTTCACTTTGCGATCACTCTGTTAAAGAAATTGTAATCATTGCAGGTCTTAGGAACGATAGCTACTGGTGCAGTTCTGAGAGGGAGTCTAGTTTGATTGTGACATCAGAACGTCCTGAGGAGCCCACCCATGACTGCAGCAGTAACCTTAAAAGCACTTGAAGCCAACCGCATGTTTACCGACTTAAAAGACGCAGAGGCGCGGCTTGAGCAAGCCAGTCGGGACCTTAAGGCTGGCGCTATTGATGAAGCGACGTATCAGCGCGAAACCGATATCTGCATCAAGATCATTCGCGCCTGTCAGGATTAAGCGGCGGCAGGAACGCCGCTGTGGAAACGGAATTCCGGGTCCGGACTCATAATCAGCTCACGCTCGATTTCACGGAACTCGTCAATCCGCCACTGGATATCTGTTCCCGCATACTGTCTGGCAAGTTCCAGATAGTCCTGGTAGTGGCGCCCCTCTGAGCGAAGCAGGGAACGATAAAATTTGGCCAAGGCCTCGTCGAGGTGTGGTACCAGCGCCGCGAACCGCTCGCAGGAACGCGCTTCGATTAAAGCGCCGCAGATAAGCACATCGACCAGCTCATCCTCTCCGCCCTTGCGAACCAGTTCGCGCAACCCAGAAGCGTAACGTGACGACGACACATGACGATAGCTGACACCGCGATCCTTCATGATGCCAACCACTTGTTCGAAATGCAGCAGCTCTTCGCGCGCGAGCTGGCTCATTTTCTTTAGAAGGTCATCGCGATCAATGTAGCGGTACAGAAGATTCATTGCTGTCGAGGCTGCTTTTTTTTCACAGTTAGCATGGTCAATCAGCAGTAATTCCTGATTTTCGAGAGCAACATCAATCCAGGCGGACGGTGTTGGGCATAGCAGGAACTGATTAATCTCTGCCATCACGTCATCAAGGTTCATGCCCCGGCTTCCTCTGCAACCTGTTCAAGAATAGTCCGGATCTCACCTTCGAGCGGAACAGCCTTCTCGGCCACCGGGTCCATCACACAGAAGGTCACCGTGGCGTCGACCACCATCTCAGTTACACCATCTTTCTGGCGGGTTACTGTCTGCTCAAAAACCGCGCTTTTGCCGCCAATTTTTGCCACACGAATCCCGAGGTCCAGAACATCATGGATAACCGCAGGGCGGCGGTAGTTGATATTAGTATTTACCACCACCATCGAAAGCCCAAGCGCAGCGATTTTTTCGGCAAAGCCAGTGTGATCCATAAACTCCCAACGAGCTTCTTCCAGAAACTCCATGTAGCGCCCGTTATTAACGTGCTGGTACACATCAATATGGAATCCACGAACTTTTATCTGAGAAGACATATCTGCTCCGCTGAGGCCTGTCAAAATGGCGGGCAAGTTTAGCCGATCACGACTTTGCCCTCAATGAAGAGAGACTGATCCCTAACTCGAGGTCGATTCGAAGGGTCGCCAGAACACGAGTCCGGATCGCCGAAGGGATGCCCTGTTCCAGCGCATTTGAAAGACGTTCGGGCAATACCTCTGGCCAGCCGATCGCATGATCCAGGCTACCACAGAGATCAAGAACCTGAGCGGCGCCCTTCTTACCGATGCCCGGCACGCCCGGCAAATGATTTGTCTGATCACCGCACAGAGCCCAATAGTCGGTCAACTGAGCAGGTGCCAGTCCCCAGCGCTGGTGCACAGCTTCTTCATTCCAGAGAAATCGATCAAAGTGATTAAGTACAGATATACGTTCTGACACCAGCTGGCAGAAGCCTTTATCGGTCGACAGAATGGTTACCTGAAGGCCGCTACGGGCAGCCCGGTCCGCCACCGTTGCAACCACATCATCCGCTTCCCAGCCCGACATGCGGTAACTATGAATACCGCTGCGTTCAAGATCCGCTCGCATCTCAGAAAGATCATTGGCCAGCGCTTCAGGCATGGGCGAACGCCCGGCTTTATACTCTGGCCAGATGCGGTGACGCCAGGTCGGCTCCTGATCCTCATACACCATCAACAGATGCGTGGCTTTGCGCCCCCGGACGTTGGCACCAATGATATCGATCACTTTATTGCGGGTTGCTTCAGCCGCAAACTCAGAGTCTTCCACCGCAGCATAGACCCGGCGTATCAGATTCATCGCATCGATTAACAGCAGATGCATCAGCCAATCTCCCCAGAGGCTTGTTGAGCCTGCCATAGCGCCGCGTAACGACCGTTCTTTGCCAGAAGTTCTCTGTGGTTGCCACGTTCTGCGATCTGTCCGTTTTCGAGAACCGCAATTTCATCGGCATCGACAACCGTCGATAGACGGTGCGCAATGATTAACGCGGTATGCCCTTCGGACACCCTGCGAATCTCTTTCATAATGCTGCGCTCAGTTTCAGAATCTAACGATGAAGTCGCCTCATCAAAGACCATAATGGCGGGTCTTTTAAGTAGCATTCGGGCGATGGCAATGCGCTGCTTTTCACCACCAGACAGCTTTAACCCTCGCTCCCCCACGACGGTTTCCAGACCGGCTGGATTTTCTGCAACCAGCCTGTCCAGACTTGCCATCTGTATAACGTCCTGCAGGTCTGCCTCGCTGGCATCCGGGCAGGCATAAAGCAGGTTATTTCTCAGTGTGTCATTAAACAGGACGGTATCCTGCGGAACGATGCCCAGGGCCTGCCGCAACGACGTTTGAGAAACATCGGTTATACCCTGACCGTCAATACGTATCTGACCGGATGTCACATCGTAAAAACGGAACAGCAACCGGGTTATCGTTGACTTACCCGCGCCGCTGCCGCCAACAAGCGCGAGCGTCTTTCCTGCAGGCACAGAAAAGCTCAGATCGTTAAGCACCTGCCGACCGTTGCCATAATCAAAACCGACCCGATCAAACACCACCTCACCGCGAGTCACATTCAGGCCTTTGGTGGCGTTATCGGGCACGTCGGTTTCAATATCGAGCAGAACAAACATCCTCTCAATATTAGCGACCGACGCCTTAATCTCGCGATAAACAAAGCCAAGGAAGTTCAGAGGCAAAAAAAGCTGAAACATAAAGGCATTCACCAGCGTGAAGTCACCCAACGTCATCTCCCCGATGAGCACATAGTGCGCTGCTGACATCAACATGCAGGCCATGGCGACTGAAATAATAAGCGCCTGACCACTGTTCAGGGTAAACAGCGACAAGCGGTTCATTCGTCGGGCTTTTTCCCAGCGGGCAAGTGAACCGTCGTAGTCAGCCGACTCCCGCTCTTCCGCGGTGAAGTACTTAACCGTCTCATAGTTTAGGAGGCTATCAAGCGCCCGGGCATGCGTTGATGAGTCCATCTGATTGGCTTCCCGCACATAGCGCGTACGCCACTCCGTGACCTTCACTGAGTAGCCGACATACAGAATAACGGCCACCAGGGTGATCCCAGCAAACACAGGCGGGTAGTTAATCAAGAGAAGAACGATAACCAGACCGAGTTCAAGAAATGTCGGAAGGATATTGAAAATCAGAAAACGCATCAGGAACGAAATGCCGTTAGTCCCTCTCTCAATATCACGCTGCAATGCACCCGTCTGACGATCCAGGTGAAACGAAAGACTCAGGCTGTGAAGATGCCGGAACAACGCCAGTGACATTCTGCGCATCACCCGCTCTGCGACCCGACCAAACAGCAGATCACGGAGCTCCCCGGCAAACACGGTCATAAACCGCACGGTGCCATAAGCCAGCAACAGTAATAGCGGGAACGCCGCCCACCAGTTCTCACCAATGGTGCCAGCTGCATCCAGATGATCGACCTGATACTTGAGCAAAAATGGCATAACCACGCTGGCCAGCTTGGCCAACAAGAGGCAAATCATCGCCCCGATGACCCGACCGCGATACTCCAGCAGAAAGGGCCAGATAGTAGTCAGCCAACGACGAACGCGCAGTTTGTCAGGCATGTCCACCGGTGTTGACTGGAAGCTTCTCATTGGCGGTGTAACCTGTTAGATATAGTCAAAAGGCCAAAGAGCATAAGGTTCACCTCAACGTGATTCAACGCATTTCCCGCCTTAACGCGGCTTTGCCAGAACTGGCAGAACTTGAGTCCCTCATCGAAGAGGGCAAACAGTACATGCGGATTCGTGTACCTGCTCACATACAGCACAAGGGTGAACATCTTCCTTTCTATGTTCTTGAAATGGGCAGTACTGCTAAAGATGCTCCGGTGCTGGCATTGGTTGGCGGTGTACATGGCGTCGAACGCATTGGCACCCAGGTCATTCTGTCATTTATGAAGAGCCTGGTGCGTCGTCTGCACTGGGACCCTGTTATTCGCGATCAACTTGAACACCTCAGGCTATTAATCATCCCTATCGTTAACCCGGGTGGCATGGCTGAGAATACGCGCTGCAACCCTAACGGTGTGGATCTGATGCGCAATGCGCCGGTCGAAGCCGAGGGCAAAACCCCATGGCTGGTGGGCGGCCAACGTATCAGTTCCGCTCTGCCCTGGTACCGCGGCAAACCTGGCCGCCCGATGGAGCCCGAGAATCAAGCGCTAAGCGACGCCATTCATCATGCTCTGCGCGATCAGAAATACTGCATCAGCCTCGACTGCCACTCTGGCTTCGGCACCCGCGACCGGCTCTGGTTTCTATACGCTAAAAGCACTGCCCCATGGCCCGGAATAGGCGCTGCCCATACGCTGACTGAGTTGTTTGAACACAGCTTCCCCAGCCACGAGCAGTATCTGTTTGAGCCGCAGGCGCACAGCTATACCACCAACGGTGACATGTGGGATTACCTCTACGATGATTACCGGGCGATGCAACCAGAAGGTTGTTTTATTCCTATCACTCTGGAAATGGGCTCCTGGCTTTGGGTCAAGAAAAACCCACGACACCTCCTGCGTTATCACGGTTTATTTAACCCGGTATTACCCCATCGCCAACAGCGGATTCTGCGTCGGCATCTGGTTCTGTTCGACTTTCTGATGTCTGCTGCTCGGACCATGCCGCAGTGGGCGCCTGAATCAGCGGCAGATCAGACGAGAGCCCTTCAGTCTGCACTTGAACGCTGGTATCCGGGAATGAGCGGAAATATCACACCGGCAGTGTGAAGCGAGCGCCGCTTCCGCTACACTAGGCGCCTGATGTATCTGACGGATTTCGTAACCTTATGCCACGTCTGCAACACCTGTTTGTATCACTCACGTCAGCCGCTTTACTGACCTGTCACCATGCCGCATTGGCTGATGTTACCGCCGACCTTGGAGTCACCTCTGAATTTGTGCGTGACGGCATAAGCCAGACCAGCGGCAAAGCCGCCTGGCAGGCAGGCATGACGGCCACCCATAACTCAGGGTTTTATGCTGGTGCCTGGGGCAGTAACGTAGACCACGGCAGCGCAGATAGCCTGCACTCCGAATGGGATGTGTATGGCGGTGCTAACCTGCCGCTCTGGCGAGCATGGTCTGTTGATGCCAGCCTGACGCGCTTCACTTTTCATGGTGACGCTGAAGAAAAAGGCGATGCATACAACGAAACAGCACTTCGTCTGTTGTGGGATAACAACCTGACTCTGGGATACCGGGCGGCAGATGGCTATTACGGCAGCGAGTACAACCTGCATACCCTAGAAACAGCCTACACCTTTCAGACCGGGTCTTTTTCAATCGAACTCTACGGCGCCAATCATCGCTTAGACGGTACCGACGAAACGACGAACTTCGGCAGCTCGACGGCTGACGATTACTGGCACTTCCGAGTAGGAGCCGCCAGAACTTGGAATCATTGGGATTACCGCCTGACCCTGGAACGCACTAATCTGGGTGGCGACTTCGATGCAGGCACTCTGATTCAGTTCAGCGTCCACCGCTTCTTCCGTATCTGGTAACAGGATAAACGCTTGAAGCCGTCCTCTGATAAACCTGTACTCGTTTTTCTTCGGGGCCTGATCCGCAGCCGTTATCACTGGCTGGAATTCCCGGAGAGGTTTGCAGAGGACTTTCAGGTTATTCAACCTGAGTTGCCAGGTAATGGCTATCAGTACTCCCAGACAACCCCTTCTGACATTCCGTCTATGATGGAAAACATTCGCGCACAGGTTCGCGCTGAGCACGAGGGGCCGATAACGGTAATTGCTGTCTCTATGGGGGCTATGATTGCTGCAGAATGGGCCCGCCAGTACCCAGACGAGATTGAATCACTCCATCTGATCAATACCAGCCTCGCCAATATGTCTTATCCGTGGGAGCGTATGACGGCCGTGTCATTTTTCAGGCTGCTATTCTGTTTTGGCGACCGCCTGCGACTCGAGCGGACCATTTTTGATCTGACCATAAACCGCGCACTTACCGCTGGTGAATCTGCCCCATGGGTTCGTTTTGCAGATGAACACCCGCTGCGCTGGCGTAACGTATTCGTGCAACTGATCGCCGCAAGTCGCTACAAAGGCCCGACCAGTGCCCCAGTCCATGACGTGTTCTTTTACAATGCGGCAGGCGACAGGTTAGTTAAACCGGGGTGTACAGCGCGCATTGCGCATCGCTGGAAGAAGCCTTTGTTCACACACCCTTCTGCGGGGCACGACTTACCCGCGGACGATCCGAGCTGGTTGGAGCAATCAATCCGCGCTCAGCTCACACCGCGTACCAACTGATACCCAATCGACGCATGGCTGCCCGGCGAGGCAAAGAGCCGGAAATTCATCCTGATCAATGTATATGGTGTCCGCCAGTTCAACACCGCGCGGAAAGGATAGCTGCCCATCCGGCTCAATAAAAAGCGGTAGGCTGGCAATATTGCGGTAGTAGCCAAGCAACGTGGTCTGATCAAACACCAGCAAGCTGAAATATTGGGAATAATCCGCCCCCTTTACCCGCTCAAGACCAATCAGTGTCCGATCATTGTGAACGCCAAAGTAATAGTACGAATTCACATGGTCGCCTTCGCTGTTATGAATCAGCGGGGACCTCATAGATTCCAGGCACAGTTCAGCCTGCTGAGGCGTTACCGCCTCGATAGCAAAATAACTTGCTGCGTCCTGCGGTTCCAGCGCGTAGGTCACTGGAACCAATAGTACGAAAGACAGAAATACCCGCCAGCACATACCCAGCCTTAATCCTCAGGGTTGCGTCAGTTCCAGCTTGGTGCCGAGGTATTTTTCGAGGTCCGGCAGTACGAACGCATCATCCTCTGACACAAAGCTCACCGATACACCTTTGGCACCTGCCCGGCCCGTCCGGCCGATACGGTGAACGTAATCTTCCGGATCTTCCGGCAAGGTGTAGTTAATAACATGACTGACACCGTCAACGTGAATACCGCGACCAGCAACGTCTGTGGCAACCATGATATTTACCCGTCCGTCACGGAAACGCTCCAGTGTACGGACCCGTTTGTCCTGGCTGACTTCACCAGACAGGAGAACAGCAACGTGGCCGTTCTTGTTCAGTTTATCGCACAGATTACGGGTCAGGTCGCGACGGTTGGCGAAGATGATCAGTCTCTCTGGCTTCTCTTCGTTCAGGACCCGCTCCAGCAAGCTATATTTGTCTGAGTCGGCACAAAGATATAGTTTCTGATCAACACGATCAGTCGTTACCTGCTCCGGCTCGATTTCAACCTTCATCGGGTTCGTGGTCCACTGATCAATCAGGATACGCACATCAAAATTGAAAGTTGCGGAGTACAGCAGGGTCTGACGGTATTCTTTTGGCGGTGTCCCACGGACAATCCGCTTCACATCAGGAATGAACCCCATGTCGAGCATGCGGTCAGCTTCATCAAGGACAAGCACTTCAACCTGATCCAGGAACACATCCTGACTCCGCATAAAGTCGATCAGACGGCCCGGTGTCGCTACCAGTACGTCGACCACATGATCCCGCAGCATTTTGCGCTGCGAATCATAGTTCATACCACCGACAACGGTGACAGTATTCAGACCGGTGTATTTACCCAGTGCTTCCGCATCTTTACCAATCTGCAGTGCCAGCTCACGAGTCGGTGCAATAATCAGAGCACGAGGTTCACTGGCGAAGCGCTCTTCCGGCTGGACAGTCAGGAGACGGTTGAAAATCGTCAGCAGAAAGGCGGCTGTCTTACCCGTACCAGTCTGCGCCTGACCAATCATGTCACGACCTGTCAGCGCTGCTGGCAGGCTCTCCGCCTGAATCGGTGAGCAATACTGAAACCCGGACTCATGGATACCGCGCATCACAGAATCAGGCAGCTGAAGATCGTGGAAACGGGTTTTTCCTTCCTGAGGCTCAACTTTGAAATCCGAGAGACTCCATGGAGTCTCGATCACTTCTTTCTTAGGCTTTTTATTCTGTGCCGTGGCCTTATCACCACCAGCGTTGCGCTTAGAGCCATGACTTTTGGCATTTTGCGTTGGCTTATTTTTCTGAGCCGGGGCCTTTTTAGCAGCTGCGGGCTTCTTCGATTCCGGCGCCGGCTTTGAGGCGTTGGATTTGAACAGTTTCTTTAACAAACCTATCTCCGTTCAGATATTTTCTGGCACAAACAGATGCGTACCAAATAGTGTATGGCGGTGATAATAATCCAATAGCGCCTCTTTTAGTATCTCAGCACGCTCTGGCAGCCCGTTTTTGAGATACCATGTCGCCTGTTTGACTACGGCACCACGGAATTTTTGCCGCCCCAGCTCCACCGCATCGGGGTCGCCATCCAGATTATCAGTACTGATGTGAAACTTGCGTCCGCAGGCCTCTGACAGTATCCACTCCAATGCCTGAGGTTTTACTTCGACCTGCTCAAACTCTCTCTGGCGCTCAGCAGAACGGCCGTCGGGCTCATACCAGTAACCATAATCAACTAGCTTACGCCTTTCAGCGCCCGCAATGCACCAGTGTGCAATTTCATGCAGCGCAGATTCGTAGAAGCCGTGGGCGAAAATAACCCTATGGTAAGGCACTTCAGTATCCGCTGGGAGATATTCAGGCTCACCACCACCTGAGACCAGGCGAGTGTTTTCAGAGACGCTGAAAAGCCGATCAAAAATAGATACGAGATCGGCCGGCAAAAGTTCGATGACGTCGGGTTGTTTTAGCAGGTTCATTTTCTTTCTGTTATTCAATATCAAGCACAGGCACAATAGCCGCGCCTGTCAATTATACGGTTCAGCCTCTGTTTCGCTATGTCTACCGCACACTCTACCTCTTACCACCAGCAACCAGCATCAGACCTCAAAGCGATTCTTAAACTTACGGGCCCGATTCTTCTTACACAGCTCGCGCAGGTCGGTATGGGCACCATTGATACCGTCATGTCGGGATACGTGAGCACCCGTGATCTCGCCGCCGTCGCGATTGGCAGTGCCGTCTGGACGCCAATATGGCTATTTCTCGCAGGCGTTCTCGTTGCTCTCTCACCGGCCGTCGCCAAAGCACGTTCAGGTCCATCGGCGTCATCCGCCATACAATCCCTGCTGGCTTCGGGCATATCGCTCGGGCTTCTGACGGGCGTCATTCTCGGCGGTATTACTGCCGCCATTGCTGTAGCTCTTCCCTATTGGATTGACGATGCGCATACGGCAACAACTGCGAAATACTATCTACTGGCCATCGCAACCGCGATGCCCATATCCGGAATATTCCTCGCACTCAGATTCCATGCCGAAGCTGTTGACCAGGCCCATCACGTTACCCGCATCATGCTGATTGGTTTGATACTTAATATTCCGGTGAATGCGGCACTGATCTATGGCTGGGGGCCCCTTCCGGAACTGGGTGGTATCGGTTGCGGCATCGGAAGCGCGATCGTCGTCTGCTTTATGACCTGGGCGCTGCAATGGGACTGCCGACGCTATCGGGCCGAGCAAAGCATACGCCTGTTGTCATTCTATCGCTCAACCGTCAGCGACCATGTAAAAAGCCTGAGCCGTGTTGGACTTCCCATCGGTGTGGCCATATTTTTTGAGGTCAGCCTGTTTACCGTTATTGCCCTTTTCCTGACCGACTTAGGTCCCGTCATCGTCGCAGGTCATCAGGTAGCACTGAACGTCTCATCGGTGACCTTTATGCTGCCTCTCAGCCTTGGCATGGCGTTAACGGTCAGAGTGGGTCACCATCTCGGCCAGCAGAACAATGCACCCGAAGGAGCGCTCAGCCCTGCTCGACAGTGTGCCTGGCTGGGAGTAAAGCTCAACCTGCTGCTGGCTCTCTTTAATGCCGCAGTCATTCTGTCTGGCGCTGGCATTATCGCGAATCTTTATTCCCCAGACCCAGCCGTTGTCTCAATCGGCGCTGCCCTGTTGATTTACGCGGCGATATTCCAGATCCCCGACGCAATTCAGATCGCTGCTGCTGGCGCGCTCAGGGCCTACGAAGATACCTTCGTAGTCATGCTCATTACCTTCCTGTCTTATTGGATCATTGGCTTTGGTACCGGTTGGTACCTTGCTTACGGGCTCGCAGAACCGATGGGGGCCGCCGGGTTCTGGATCGGACTCATTGCCGGCCTAAGCTGTGCAGCAGTTTGTCTGCTGCTGAGGCTGCGCGTCGTAAGTCGCCGCTCCCAAGGCGTCTCTTCCGAGTGACATAGCGACAGACTGGCTCATTTAGCCTGCTCTGCAAGGCCGGAACCGACTTGTTCAGCGCCGGGTTTACTGTGCTAACATCTGGCCGTCAAAAGTTACAGAAACCCGCACAGGTATTTCACCATGAATGTAGCCAATCCAGACGTGGCGTATGAAGTCAGTATTAATCCAGCGACTCTTGAAGAAATTGGTCGTCTGCCACTGACAACTCAGGAAGAGTTCACCACGGTGTTTAATCGGGCGCGCGATGCTCAGAAAATCTGGGCACAGACTTCTTATAAAGAGCGTGCATCTTACGTTCTGAAAATGGCAGATTACATTCGTGATAACGCAGATGAACTTGCAGGCATCATCAGCCAGGACAATGGCAAGCTGAAAATTGATGCCCTGAATACTGAAGTTATTCCATCCATCATGAGCTGTACCTGGTACGCGAAGAACGCGCCTAAAGTGCTCAAAGATGAACTGCTCCCTCCTGCGTCCATGATGTTCTTCAACAAATGGTCGAAGCGCGTTTTTCAGCCAATCGGTGTACTCGGCATCATCAGCCCATGGAATTACCCGTTCAGCATCCCGTTTGGTGAGCTTGTTATGGGCCTGATGGCAGGTAACGCAGTTGTGCTTAAAGTGGCTGCCCAGACGCCTATGGTCGGCGAAGCCATTGAGCGCGTCGTTAAAGCATCAGGCTTACCTGATGGCCTGTTTACTCATGTTGTTGGTTCCGGCTCAAAAGTTCTTTCATCCATGCTTGAGAACGGCGCGGATAAAATATTCTTCACCGGCTCTACCTTCGCGGGTAAGCAGGTTATGAAATCATGTGCAGAGTATCTTGTACCGTGTAGTCTTGAGCTTGGCGGTAACGATGCCATGATCGTTCTTGAAGATGCACCTATCGAACGTGCCGTAAACGGTGGCATGTGGGCTGCCTACCAGAACGCGGGTCAGTCATGTGGTGGCGTGAAGCGGGTTTATGTACACGAAAAAGTGTATGACGATTTCATCAAAATGGCCGTTGCTAAGACCAAAGCACTGCGCCACGGTGATAACGGCCATGACGCTGATATGGGTTCAGTAACCACCGAAAAGCAATTCCAGCAGCTCGAAAAAGAGCTTCAGATGGCGCTGGATAATGGTGCTCAGATCGCAGCTCAGTCTCAGGCCGTCGGCAACCAGAATGGTTATTTCTTCCCTGCGACCCTACTGACTGACGTGACCTCTGATATGGAGTTCATGCAGGACGAAATCTTCGGGCCATTTATGCCTGTTGTGAAAGTCAGCTCTGAGGCGGAAGCAATTGAACTGGCGAATAAATCACAGTACGGTCTGACAGCATCGGTCTGGACTCGTAATAACGCGCACGGCAAAAAAGTTGCCAAACAGCTTCACGCTGGTGCGGTTACCGTCAACGACCATCTGTATACCCATGGATTAAGCAACACCGAATGGGGTGGCCCGAAAGAGTCAGGTATTGGTCGTACACATGGCGCCCTCGGTTTACTTGAAGTGGCTGAATCAAAAATCGTGAACTGGGATATTTTACCGACACTGAGTAAAAACAATGCCTGGTGGTTCCCGTTCGACGAAGCGACCTACGAAACTATGCTGAAGATGACTGCCTACGCGAAGCCGCGCTCTGCGTTCGAATGGATTGGTCTTAATCTGACCGTTATTCCTAAAGTCATGAAGAAAATGATGAGCAGCTGGAAGGTCGACAACGACCGTTAATTAAAACAGTGATCTGTCCTGAAATAAAAAAGCCCCGCACTGCGGGGTTTTTTATTGCTGAATTTAAGAGACGTCAGCTTACTTCCATGCGGAAATGCTTTAGTTGCCCAGCCAGGTCCTCAGCGAGACGTTCGACATTTTCAGATGTGCCTCGGAGCATGTCTGAAACATGTTTATGACCGTCTGCCGACTCCGCTACGCGTGAGAGGTTACTGTCCATTTCTGCTGCAACCTGTTCCTGCTGGGTGACACTCGCGGCCACCTGATGATTAATATCTTTTACCAGTGTCATGTTGCTTGAGATACCAGCCAACTGTTCTTCCGTTGTATTTACCTCATCCGCACAGGCTTTTGTCTCTTCAGCACTCAACTGCATTGCTCTGACAGAATCATTGGCCACCTGTGTAATGGTCTCAATTACGTCTTTAATTTCACTGGTGGCGACACCTGTGCGCTGAGCCAGGGTCCGGACTTCATCAGCAACGACAGCGAACCCGCGCCCTGACTCCCCCGCTCGAGCTGCTTCAATAGCTGCGTTCAAGGCGAGAAGATTGGTCTGTTCAGAAATACTCGCAATCACTTCTGCCACATTCGAAATCTGCTCGGCAGACGCATGCATTTGGGTAATGGCAACCGATGCCCCTTCCAACTGATTTAACACGGTGTACACCCGCTTTCTTACCGCAGAAACAGAGTTGGCACCACTGGAAGCAGCGTCCGTTACTTCAGTCATACGCTGTGCGGCGTCGCGTGCGTTACCGGCAAGCACCTGCGTCGTCTGAACCATTTCAGTCATCGCGACTGATAGCTGATCAAGCTCCCGGTATTGTGAATCAGAGCCTGCGCTCACCTCTGACGTTGATCGGGCAACGATGTCGGCCTCGCGGTTTAGTCGGTCGCTATCATCCCGAATACGGCTTAACAATTCGGCCAGCCGCGATCGCATTTTATTGATAGCTACAGAAATACGATCAAATTCAGGAACACCCGACCGTTCACATTCAAATGACAGATCACCTTCTGCCAGGTTAGCCATGGTCTCTTCAATTCTGCGGATAGGTTTTGATATTGCGGCGGTAATGTATCGTGAGCAGATCAACATAAACCCGCCCCAGATGAGAAGACATAAAAGAGTCCAACTTCCCCGGCTCCAGATGACCGCCTGAATATCATCAATATATTCACCGGTGCCAATATAGAGATCTGATCCGGCAACAGGTGTAATTGCACTGAGTTTACTGACCGGTTCATCACTACCCGGACGCGGCCATTTATAATTAACAAATCCTGTACCGCCCTTCTCAACCGCTTTCTTCATCTCACGAAACAGATAAACACCATCAGGGTCGCGAACTTTGGACACCGACGTCTCATTCAGTACGGGCTTGAAGGGGTGCATTTTCATAATTAGCTGCTCGTTAATTACAAAGAAGTACTCCTCACCGTGGTAGCGAGAACCGTTAATCGCGGAGAGCCCCTCCTGTAGGTCACCACCGTTGCTCAGTAACTGACTGAGCAGACTTGCCTGCGACTCGACTAACGCCGATAGCTGCTGTTTTTTCTCTTCCACCAGCTGATTCTGATACTGATGAAAATCGACAGCCATGGAAATAACACCCATGAGAAATACTGCCGATAGCATTATCCATAAACGCTGACGAATACTCAGGCGCTCAAACTCCATAGTTACACCACTATTGATCGTTATGTCATCAGCTTTGACTATAGGAGGGTAACCGCGAGCTTCCAGATTAATTATCCCCGCGGGCCTAATTACCTGAAGGGCGGGAACGCCGGTAAAAACAAGTAAACAGAGCACGCATAGATAACGGTATAACTAAAGTACTTTACGACGCCACTCTGCGACCAGTTTCCGATCAGGAATCAGGTCCGCTAAGGCGATGGCTAGCTCTCGCAGGTGGTCAGTTGAGGCTGAGATTTCCAATGATCGTAACACTGCTCGCCAATCGCCGCTTTCCGCCTGCTCAAAAAAGCTGTCCCTGACATCAGACTCCGGCGGTGGAAGCTTAAGGTCACGCATGGATAGCCACGAACGTGCGCGCTGCACTTCTGGCGTACGGGACTCTTCGTCCGTCAGCAGCCCAAGGACTGAGCGCAACTGATCGAGCTTACCCTCGCTCAGTAAACTTCCGACCTGATGAGCAGGGTCGACCGCAAACGGTAAATGTTTGTTGAGAAAATGCCGGATTCCGACCATTGAGAGATTGTTCTGTTCGCGCGCAGCTACTTCTCCCCGATGGTAAATCAGCAGTAGAGGAACAGTTCGGATCTGAAGTTCAGCCACCCACTCGGGCGACTCCTCGGCACGAAGCTGAACGATCGGGCAGCGAGGGTCAAGCGTCGGTGCCAGTAGCGCTAGCAACTGCTCAACTGCACGACAGGGTGCACAGTGCTCACCAACTACCTCCACGAGAAACCATTGGTCGCATGCAAGTGACTCGGCCGTCAGTTGTTCTGCGGTCAACACCCTGAAAGACACGGGTACACTCCAGATTCGTTTACAATTAGAAAGCTATGTATGATAACGCCAGCCACCCGGGAAGCGGTAGCTGAGAAAGTAACCCATATTCAGAGCCATTCAGACCATGTCAGTATCTAACGCGTCCGATGCCCCAGGTCGTAAAAAAACACTCCTTGTTTCCGTACTGATCTTCGTCTGGCTAACAGGTTCACTGTTTGGCTTGTGGTGGTTTCAGCAGCAGTCACTGCGTCCATTTGTCGAAGCAGGCGCCCCTGCTGAATCGCGCAGCCCCGACATTGTTGAGCAAGGCCTGGCAGCGCTACTGAAGAGAGTGTCGGCTGAATATCCTGAAAGTTCCGATGCACTGGTGACTGTGGTACATCTCTGGAAACCAGACTGTCTGTGCAACAACGTCAGTGCTCGTCACACCCGAGCCATTATTGAGCAATGGCCAGAAGGCGATGAGGTTAGATTTATTATCTTAGCGCCAGAAACACTTCCAGAAAATCGACTGGCGGAAGCACGTGAACTCAATCCTAATGCTCTGGTCATGAAGGCGTCTGCCAATGACAGGCTACCCCTGACCGCCAGTCCGGGGCTGGCGGTACTCAACCAGAATGCCAGCCTGGCTTATTTTGGCGCGTATGGCTTTGGTGCCCTCTGCAGTCTCTCGGACGAAGCGTTATTCACCAACATGATTGAGCGTCTGCTCGCGGGCGAATCATACGGGCCTTTTCTGAATATTGCCGGAAGTGGTTGCTTCTGCGCCTGGCCGGACCCGACGCAGCTGCCGGTTGAGTAGCTGCAGTTGTCGAGCAAGGTTTTTCTCAGCACGCTCCAACATTTCCTCTGCCTCTGATTTGTATACCTGTATAAGAGCGCAACGTGCAGTGTGACACTGGGCTGCAAGAGACGGATATATAATTTCGATTTCCGCCAGCAACGATAAGGGTGCCGTCCCCTCCCCGACCGTAATTTCTTTTTTTAGCGCAGTACGACGCAACTCTGACCAGATAAGAATCAGCCGCTTTCTTTTCTCCGGGCGCTGCTGCCACCATTGCCACAGAGCACCAATTACAAACAAACCCGCGATTGAGCCGGCGATAATATACAAACCGTCAACCAACGCATCGATGCCAAACCAGCGGGACAACAGGCCTTTCTGCCTTTCACCGTCATATGCCAGCACCCACCGGCTCCACTGGTAATTGATAGTATCCAGCTGCAAGCGCAGACTGTTTACCCATCCAATATCGGTATAACGGTGCGGAGACAGAGGACTCTTCTCAAGAAAGGAATCTTCCTCTAGAAGGGCTCCTTGCAGGCCATATTCAATCCGATCTGGCGCCACTGCTGAGGTAGGATCAACCCGGAACCATTGCTGGCCATCCCAGAGTTCAACCCATGCATGTGCATCATATTGTCTTACGGTCAGATAGCCATCCGGATGCCACTCCCCCCCCTGGTATCCAGCAACCACTCTGGATGGAATGCCAGCCGCCCGGGCAGCGAAGGCCATTGCCGAGGCATAATGTTCGCAAAAACCTCTGCGACCAGAGAACAAAAACTGATCAATATCATCTTCGCCGTAACGAGGTGGTTTAAGCGTGTAATAAAATGGCTGCTCACGTACGAATTGTAGGAACGCTTTAGCAAATTGCCCGGCCTCAGAGGGCAGCTCCCTCGCCCATTCCCGGATCATGGGGTTAGCGCCAGAAGGAAGTGCGAGATACAAATCAGGAGCGGTTCTCAATCCAGAGTCAAAGGCAGGACCAATAACCGGCTCTATTGGCGCACTGACGTCATATCTGATGCGCTGATAAACAGGACGGCCGTATCTCAATAAACGGGTTGCTGTCAGTTCGATATCCCTGTCTCGGCTTACCGAGCCCGCCAACGCAAAAAGATACGCCTGCCCCGTTGCTTCCTGTATTACTTCGTAGTCGTAAGTGGCCTCTTCAATAATTGCAGGCATGGGTAGCTGAGCCGCATCCAATACTGACTTATCCCAACCGTCCCCGTCATGTTTATCCAGCGTCATGGCTCTCCAGTAGAGGTCACTGCGAGAAGGTTTGACGCCATTAAAGGTCACCCTGAATGCAACTTCAGATGACTGACTAAGCTCCGAAATATCCCCCGGCTGCAGGCGCTCAGACAAACCGGTCAAGGCTGAGTCGGATTGCAGCGCTACGCTCCAGAGCGGACCAAGACGAGGAAATAAGAAATAGACGATGAGCATAAACGGCAAAGCCGTCAGTAATAGCTTTGCAGTCACACCAAATACAGGAACCTGCGAAGATAGTCCCGTTCGGGTGGCAGCCTGCGTGGCGACCATCGCCGCACAGGCCAGAATCAGCGTCCCAATCCCCTGAAGGCTATACAGAATGCTTTGATTAAAAAGAAAACCTGAGGCCTGAATAAATAAAGCAATAAAGACAACGACTACGCCATCTCTTCTGGTGGCCAGCTCCAGAAGCTTAAGAACCCCTGCCGATATAAGGAAGGCGCTGCTTCCCTCAAGCGAAATCCGGCCACCGCTGAGCGCATACACCCCCACACAAGCCAGAACAACCGCAACCAACTTTGCGAAACGTCCCGGGAAGGACAGATGACCGGTATATACGAGCCATCGCCAGCCGAGAACAAATGCCACCATCAGATAGAGCCATACCGGCAGGTACCCCAGATGCGGCACGAGTGAACTCAGTACCGCCAACACCTGAAGCAACAATGCTTTTCTTGGGAGAGCAACACCGGTCATTCGCCTGCTCCCCATAATGCCAGAGCCTTAAGGCAACGATGGCGATGCTCGATTCCGGTATCGGCAGGTATCTCTACACCAGGTACCGAAAGACCATACTGCCACCCCAGCGCCTCAGCCTGATCAACCCATGAGGCCAACCTCGATAAACGAACTTCCGGCTCCAGGCCTTTGAGGCTCTCCCAGTCGAGCAAACACATAACGCCCTGCTCCTGCTCACGCTCGAACGACTTAGGAGACCCGGTCCGTGCGGTATGCTTCCAGGAGATCTGATTCATACTGTCGCCGCGCCCGTACTCACGGATACCCGACACGTCATCTCGCCCAATCAACGCCACGGCTACGCCCTCAACCTCATCACCGTCACCGGCTGACAGATGCACGGGTGTAAACTCTGGCTTAGGGTAAACAACCACATCAAAGTCGAGCGCGACCCAGCTCCAGGCACGAAACAAACCAAATGGGTACTCAGTTTCTACCCGGATCCGCTTCAATGGCAGACGCCCCCGTTTAAGAGTACGCCGCGTAAGGGAGGCCTCGAGCGACTCGCCCGGAGCCAGAGTAAAGTCCTGTTGGGTTTCCCCTGGGTACCCCACAGCAACTGCGACGGCCCAATTCCGGGCAGAAGAAATTCTGACCGGCAACTGAAGACTTTCGCCGGCATAACACGGCTCTACCTTACCTGCGGACATCTCAAGCCCTGAGAGATTACGAAAAGTTAACCAGATGGTGCCATGCCCCAGACTGACCAACCAGAAGGTTAAGCCGTAGATAAGTGAATTCTGATAATTAATAGCGGTCAGCAACATGGCCACAAGCAGACCCGCAAAGGCCCACCCCGTTCGCGACGGGAGAATGAAAACATTCCTGTGAGAGAGAGCCAGCCGCGACACGGGGGGAATCCTGCGATTCAACCACGACTGAAACAGTCGCCTGCCCCATCCTCTCTTATCTGACTGCGCTCGTTTGACCATATCAGGCTAAGGCAGCAACATTTTCTAGTATATGCCGCGCAGCACCAGACTTGAGACGGTGATCGACGACAGGTTCTAACACCGCCTGTACATCCTCGGGAATCAGAAATGTGCGCCCCTCGATAACGGCCCATGCTTTAGCTGCACGCAGTAAAGCAAGCCCGGCTCGCGGCGAGAGACCATGAGTAAAGCGCATGTCATTACGACTGAAGGCCAGGATACGCTGCAGGTAATCCAGAACCGCAGAAGACGCCTTAACGCCCGCAACGGCCTGACGTAGCCGCACGAGTGTTTCCGGACTGATCACCGTCTGCAAGTCCTCGACCAGATGGCGGCGACTTACTCCTTCAAGCAGTTCCCGCTCGGCACGCTCATCTGGATATCCAAGACTGAGGCACATGAGAAACCGGTCGAGTTGAGATTCAGGCAGTGGAAATGTGCCACCCTGAGAAGACGGGTTCTGAGTAGCAATCACAAAAAATGGCTGTGGCAGAGGTCGGGTTTGGCCCTCAACGGTGACCTGCCGTTCCTCCATGGCTTCAAGAAGCGCACTCTGCGACTTCGCCGTGGCTCGATTAATTTCGTCGGCCAGAACCACCTGAGCAAAGACAGGGCCTTGATGAAAACGGAAGGCGCCTTCGCCAGAATCCGGATCTTTCTCAAAAATACTGACACCAATAATGTCAGCAGGCAAAAGGTCGCTGGTAAATTGGATCCGGCTGTATTTCAAACCAAAAACCTGTGCCAGAGCATGCGACAGTGTCGTTTTCCCCATCCCCGGTAAGTCTTCGATCAACAGGTGCCCGTCTGCCAGCAGGCAGCACATGGAGAGTTTTAACTGTTGATTTTTACCGAGTATGACGGTCGAAAGACTGGATAACGCCCTTTCAATGGCAGACATGCAGAAACCTCAGAAAATTTGACACATAAGAGTATCTGACCCGATGACAGTTTTTAAGTGCTCAGCTAACGACAATGTGCGGAAATAATCCGAAAAACAGACATCGCGCACATAAAATCCTACTAAGAAATCATTCGCTGAAGGATCACTCTTGCCAGCTACACCTTTGTTCAGGCAGGCTATGGGCCATCTCGCGCCAGACACATAAAGGACGAATACAGACAGGTGTCTGAGTCGGTATAATTGGACCCGATTCTGAGCCACCAGGGTTAAACAAAAAGGATCTTTAATGAAGAACCCTCTACTACTTCCGGCGTTCTGCCTCCTGATGTTATTGACCGCCTTACCAGGCATAGCAGAAACGACCACTAAGGTCAGAAGCCATCAGACTCTTGAGGCCGCCGTTCTGAATCCGAACCTCCCTCTGGAGAAAAGGATCAGGGCACTGAAAACACTTCTCAGTGATGAAATGACCGATGGCAGACTGCACCGCACTTTCTGTATCTGGGACCCAATCAGCAAGGCCGGTCCAATTGCGAGCGCCGCCAAAGATCAGGTACTTCGCTCACTGCATTATGGCATGCAGCTGACGATTGAAGTTTTCCAGAATGAACAGGAGATGGTCGACACTTTCGTCAACAAGAAAACGTGCGACGCCATTCTTGTTCGCGGTGCAACCGCACAACGTTTTAATCGTTTTCTGGCGACGACAGAAGCGCCTGGCGCATTGCCTGACCGTCAGCATTTACAGCTACTGGCACAGGTTCTGGCAAAACCCGAGATCGCCGATCACATGACCAACGGTCAATACACGGCGCTCGGCCTGGTCAGTATTGGCTATAGCCGCCTTTACGCCGACTCTGCAGACAAAGCGTCCCTCAATTCTCTTGATGGTAAATCCGTATCCGTTGCAGATACCGATACCGGCTTTATTCGCTTAGTAGACGCACTCCGCGGCCGGACACGCACAGGCAGTATGCCCGCGACTGTGCAGACATTTACCAATGAACTGACCGAACTGATGGTCGCACCTGACATCGGCTACCTGGCAATGGCCAGCGGCCGAACTGGAGATCAGACCCGTGGACTTGCTATGCCTCTGGGTCAGTCGACACTGCAATTAATTGGACATGCCGATCGTTTTCCGCCCGGCCTGGCTCAGATTTTACGTGAAGACTTTTTATTCAAATTTAATAGCTACGCACGCATGCTGGATAAGGAGCTGAGTAACATCCCTGAAAGCTTCTGGATTAACCCATCCCCTGCTGACCTGACAACACTGAACAAAAGTGCTCAGAAAGTCCGCCTGGATCTACGAGGCGAAGGTTATTACGATCCGGTGATGCTGAGACTGGCTCGCAAAATCCGCTGTCGATTCTCTCCGGGTGAGAGTGAGTGTAAAAATCCCGTCGAGTAAGCGAAGCCCTATCGAATAATCGGAGCTTCAATCAAAAAAAAGGCTGCATAAAGCAGCCTTTGATATCAGATGGTAAGCGATTCTGGCAGCTACAGAGCATCAAGTCCGCGCGCAAGGTCACGCTTAATATCTTCAACACTCTCGAGCCCAACTGAAATACGTAACAGCGCCTGAGATATTCCTGCTTCGTCTCGCTGCTCATCTGACAAGCGACCATGAGTCGTAGTGCCTGGATGAGTAATCGTCGTTTTCGTATCACCAAGATTAGCGGTAATTGAAATCATGCGGGTCGCATCAACAACCTTCCAGGCTTCTTCCTGTCCGCCTTCCACCTCAAACGACAGCACGCCTCCAAACAAACGCTGCTGACTCTTAGCCAACTCATACTGTGGATGGTTAGGTAAGCCACAGTAATTGACTTTCGCGACTTTCGGGTGCTCTTCCAGCCACTGTGCCAATGCCAGAGCATTCTCACTGTGCGCTTTCATACGCAGCGAGAGCGTTTCCAGCCCTTTCAGGAAGACCCACGCGTTAAACGGACTCATTGTCGGACCGGCGGAGCGTAGAACCCCAATAACGGGCTCAATCAGCTCATGCGAACCGATGACCGCACCGCCAAGGCAGCGGCCCTGACCATCGATGTATTTGGTCGCAGAATGCACAACAAGGTCTGCACCTAAAGCCAGAGGCAATTGAGCCGCCGGTGTACAGAAGCAGTTATCTACGGCAAACAAAGCACCTGCAGACCGCGCAATTTCAGAAATAGCTCGCAGGTCTGCCACCTCAGTCAGCGGATTAGACGGCGACTCAAGGAACAATAGCTTCGTATTTTCCTGTACGGCACCTTGCCATGCACCCAGATCCAACAGGTCAACATAGGTAATTTCCACATTGAATTTACGCAGAAATTTTTCCAGAAGAACAGTCGTCGAACCAAACACGGCTCGAGAGCAGATCATGTGATCGCCCGCCTGCAGATGTGCGATGCACAAGGCATAGATAGCGGACATACCTGAGGCTGTCGCTGCGCAGGCTTCGCCACCCTCAAGAGCGGCAAGGCGCTCTTCAAAAGTTCTGACCGTCGGGTTGGTGTAACGGGAATAGACATTGCCATCCCGATCGCCACCAAAAGTCGCTGCAGCTTCTGCCGCTGAAGAGAACACATAACTGCTGGTCGGGAAAATAGCTTCCCCGTGCTCACCTTCCGGCGTGCGCATCTGACCGGCACGAACAGCGAGAGTATCAAACTCTGCATCCGTCAGATCAGATTGGTAGCGCTCTGGCCAATCAGGTAAGTCTGCCATTTTCCTCAGGCCTCTTTCTGGTTATGCAGATCAATCGCTTCATTATCGATCACCTGCAGGGTTTTGTTAGCGTCATTCCGAAGTTCATACAAACGACGGAAATATTCGTCGTTAATATCTTTAGTGACATATTCGCCATTAAATACTGAACAATCGAATGCTTTAGCATCTGTTGTCGCACCTTCAAGGCAAGCGTCTACCAGATCTTCAATATCCTGATAAACAAGCCAGTCAGCACCGATGGCTTTTGCAATTTCTTCGGTCGAGCGATCGTGCGCGATAAATTCTTCTTTCGCTGGCATATCGATTCCGTACACATTCGGGAATCGAACGGCCGGTGCCGCAGAGGCAAAATACACATTTTTCGCGCCCGCTTCGCGTGCCATTTCAATGATCTGTTCGCACGTTGTTCCACGTACGATAGAGTCATCAACAAGGAGAACATTCTTACCGCGGAATTCCAGGTCGAGTGCATTCAGCTTCTGTTTTACGGACTTCTTGCGTAGCTGCTGCCCCGGCATGATGAAGGTCCGGCCAATATAGCGGTTCTTCATAAAGCCTTCGCGGTATTTCACACCCAGATGATTCGCCAATTCCAGTGCTGAAGATCGGCTGGTATCCGGAATCGGTATAACTACATCGATATCATGGTCCGGGTGCTCACGCATGATCTTATCGGCGAGTTTTTCACCCATACGCAGGCGGGCTTTATACACAGCGATGCCATCAATGATGGAATCAGGACGGGCAAAATAAACATGCTCAAAAATGCACGGTGTCAGTTCCGTCTGCTCAGCACACTGCTCTGTGAAGAGCTGACCATCTTCGGTAAAGATAACGCACTCACCCGGCGCGATGTCACGGTCGAGTTTGAAATCCTGTGCATCCAGGGCAACTGACTCAGAGGCAACCATGTACTCAGGGCCGTTCGCAGTATCACGGTGACCAAATACAGCGGGGCGGATGCCGTGGGGATCGCGGAAAGCAACGATACCGTAGCCAGTGATCATAGCGACCACAGCATACCCACCACGGATACGCTCATGCACTCTCCGCACCGCCTTGAAGATAACCTCTGGAGATGGCTTGAGCTGACGCTGCTCCTGAAGCTCGTGCGCGAAAATATTCAGTAGAACTTCGGAGTCAGAGGTGGTGTTGATGTGACGCAGGTCTTCGCGGTAGATGTCTTCCGCAAGTTGCTCTGTATTCGTCAGGTTACCGTTGTGCGCCAAGGTAATACCGTACGGCGAGTTCACATAGAACGGCTGAGCCTCAGCAGAACTTGAGCTGCCAGCTGTTGGGTAGCGCACATGACCGATGCCAATATTGCCAAGCAGTCGCTGCATGTGGCGGGTTCTGAATACGTCACGAACAAGGCCATTATCCTTTCGCAGACAAAGCTTGTTACCGTAGCTGGTCACAATTCCTGCGGCATCCTGACCACGATGCTGCAGCACCGTCAGAGCGTCATAGATTGCCTGGTTAACATGGGACTTACCAACTACACCCACTATTCCGCACATGCGCGTATTACCTCAAACAAGCGAAGTTTATTAAGCTGCCAACACCTGGCTCACGGCGGAGGGAAGCGTTTTACGCGCCCAATCCGCCAGCGTTTCCAGGTATGGAATAATTGTCGATTCCTGCCACCAAAGATCCTGCTGAGGAATCCCGGTCAACTGAGCTCCGTACACCAGAGCAACCAAGATGATAACACCCCGCAGGATGCCAAAAACCATGCCGAATACCCGGTCAGTACCGCTTAAACCAGTGGCTTTAACCAGTTGAGCTACCAGAAAATTCACCATAGCTAAAACAACCAGAGTCGCAACAAACAAGATACCAAAAGCGACCATCCAACGAACACTGTTTGTCGAAATACTGTCTTCAAGGAGAGTGGCGAGGTTACCGCTGAAATAACGGGCGACAAGAAAGGCAACCAACCAGGATACGAGAGACAGGGCTTCTTTCACAAAGCCACGCACCAGGCTGATCAGGCCAGAGACGCCGATGATACCCAGGATCACCCAGTCGATAATGGTCATTCGCTGCCCCGGCAGAAAAAGAAAGCGCGCAGTATACCAGAGCCTGCGCGCTATAAAAGAATTGACAATCTTCGCGTGTCAGCTCTCTGCCTTGTAACGGCGAAGGTATGCTTCAGAGATATCATCCCGCTGCTTTAACTGACGCTGTATTTTTTCAGCATCGGCTCTACGCAGCTCAGGCCCAACATAGACCCGGGTGATTTTTTCCTGCTGAAATTCCTGGACGTAAGCTTTGTAGCCATCATGGCGCAACAGGTCTCGAAAACGATACGCGTTGTCCCGCTGGCCAAACGCCCCAACCTGCAGGGTCCAGGCATAGGGGATTTTGTCCTGATCCAGTCTGGTCTGATCCGCCGGAACACCGGGCGCAGGAGGCTCATCACGGTCGACAACGTCAACAGAAGGCATGGATACATCGGCGGTAGCCTCACCTGATGCCAGCGCCTCAACATCTCTGCGTACCTGGCGTTCGTATTCCTCTGTTGCCCAGCGTTCAGTATCGGGCATTGCCGGGGCATCTGACTCAAGAAGAATATGGGTGCGCGAACCGTCCAGCACAATAGGCGCGACAACCAGAATCGCGGTCACTGTAAGCCAGGCACCTAAAATTCGCTTCTTTAAATGGAGTTCCATTTACCCTCTCCGGCGTGAAGCCATTCAGCTGCAGCCTCTACTGTGTGAAATGATCCAGCGACCAGCGTGGTCCCCGTTGCTGGAATAGACTCCAGAGCAGCGCCCATAGTTTCAAAGCTTTGATCCACTGTAAATCCTGCTGCGCTACTTTTTGCCGCCAGCTCGTCACACGTCAGGCCACGCCAACCTGTGAGAGTCACTACGCAAAAGCGCTTAAACGGAGGCAACGCCTCCAGGACACCCGAAACATCTTTATCACTCAGCATCCCCAGAACAAGACAGTCCAGCTCTTCTATATGATGACGCAGATAGGCAGCCGCCTGAGGGTTGTGCGCAACATCAAGTACCACCGTCGCCGAACCCTTTTTCCAACTCTGCCAGCGCCCCGGAACCCGAAGGCTTGCCACAACCTCTGAAACCTCCTCTGGGGAGGGCAATAGATCAATAAGCGCGAGTGACTGTATCGCAGTCGCAACATTATGGTGAGGGATATGGTAACCGGTCAGAGTGATGGTATTCGTCTCGTCATTAGCCCTATAGCTCACTGTGAGCTGCTGGCCAGACTCAACCACATCAAACATATCACCACGCGCTGCAAGCAATCCGCCAATACTGTCAACGGTCGCCGCAGCACGCACAGGCGCATCAGGTTGACCACAGACGAGCCACTTCCCTTTGCGCGCGATACTGCACTTCTCATAGGCAATATCGTCTGGCGTATCACCCAGCCAGTCCTGGTGATCAAGACCAATACTGGTTACTACCGAAATATCAGGATCAACGATATTGACGGCATCAAGTCGCCCTCCCAGGCCGATCTCCAGAACAACGGCATCAAGCATCTGTTGCTTGAAGTGCCAGAGCGCTGCCAACGTACCAAATTCGAAATACGTCAGTGTGATATCACCGCGCGCCTGTTCAACCGCGTCGAAAGAGAGGCATAAATCGGAATCTGAAATATCAGAACCATCCACTGACACTCGTTCGTTGTAACGGTGGATATGAGGAGAATTATACATCCCGACCTTCATACCCTGCTTTCGGAGCAGCGCAGCAATTAATGCCGAGGTCGTACCTTTTCCGTTGGTACCGCCGACCACAATAACCAGCGGCGCGGGTTTCACACAGTCGAGCGTTCCTGCAACACGAGCAACACGTTCAAGACCAAGATCTATACCAGAAGGGTGAATGGCTTCAAGATAGCGAAGCCATTCATCAGGGGAGCTATAGAGCATCAAACAGTTCCAGAGAGATCAGACTTCCGCCGCAGCATTTGCATCCATCGCTTCGCGCATACTGCCAGCAAGGCCAGTAACGTCTTTGATCGCCTGGACCGGGTTATCTGCCTGATCAGCGATACGACTCACCAACGCACTGCCAACAATAACACCGTCACAGACCTCAGATACGCGTGCAGCAGCCTCAGCATTCTGAATACCGAAACCAACGCAAAGAGGCGCTTTCACATGTTGACGAATACGATCCAGATTACGCTCAACATCTTCAACATCAATGGCTGCTGATCCAGTTACACCCCGCAAAGAGACGTAGTAGACGTAACCGCGACCAACTTCACCAATAGTTTTAATGCGTCGCTCTGTACTCGTCGGAGCAAGCAGATATATAAAATCGAGACCTGCTTGTTCAAACATGGAATCGACGCTGCGCGCTTCCTCTGGCGGCATATCTACCACCAATACACCATCAACACCGGCAGCTGACGCTTGCTCGACAAACTCGGGATATCCCATTGCTTCCACCGGGTTCAGGTACCCCATCAGCACGACCGCCGTATCTTTATCGGTCTTGCGGAATTCAGCAACCATACCCAATACATCGCGCAGGGACGTACCGTGTTTAAGAGATCGTTCACAGGCCAGCTGGATAGTTGGGCCATCCGCCATCGGGTCAGAAAAAGGAACACCCAGTTCAATAACATCCGCACCTGCTTCAACCAAAGCGTGCATCATTGGTACTGTGGTGGCTTTATCCGGGTCACCCGCAGTTATATAAGGGATCAGCGCCTTCTTGCCCTCTTCGGCCAGACGCTCAAACGTTTTTGTAATTCGGCTCATGTCTTTCACTCTACTTTTAGCCGGCACCCATCTCCAGATACCGTCAATCCGTGGATAAGCTGAAACATCCATTCAGGCCGTTGCGACGAATACACCATCACTTCGGCCATGTCTGCTCCTGCAGTTCTACGCTCCTTGCGGGCCACTACTGGCCTTACAACTTCAACAAGAAATTGCCGCACAATAGGTAGATAGCAAAAAGCAGGCACAAATGGATGACATGGAACTGGCAAATGGATCTAAAACGGCCAAAGCCTACAAACAAACAGTCACCACTCGCCAAACTCCAGCTTATGCAGTAACACCGTCCAATTCTGCGATGGTGTGTATGTCTTTATCGCCGCGGCCTGACAGGTTTACGACAATAACTTTGTCTTTATCCATCGTTGCCGCCAATTTCATGGCATATGCGATCGCGTGCGAACTCTCAAGTGCTGGCATGATGCCTTCAAGTCGCGTTAGCTTGTGGAAGGCCTCGATCGCTTCGTCATCAGTCGCAGCTACGTACTTTGCACGCCCAACATCTTTCAACCAGCTATGTTCTGGCCCCACTCCCGGATAATCGAGACCTGCAGAAACGGAATGCGTGCCCATAATCTGGCCATTCTCATCTTCCATCAGGTAGGTGCGGTTACCGTGCAGAACACCCGGTTTACCTTTACTCAGAGGCGCAGCGTGGTCATCACCCTCAAGGCCCAGACCACCGGCTTCGACTCCGTACATCTCAACCTCAGGGTATTTAATGTACGGATGGAACATACCAATGGCATTTGAACCGCCACCGACACAGGCAACAACAGCATCAGGCTGACGACCAATCTGCTCATCACACTGACGCTGTGTTTCACGACCAATAATGCTCTGAAAATCACGTACCAGCATTGGATATGGGTGCGGCCCAGCTGCCGTACCGATGATGTAGAAGGTGTCATCGACATTGGTAACCCAATGGCGCATAGCCTCATTCATGGCGTCCTTCAGTGTTTTGGTGCCACAGGTCACTGATTCAACTTCAGCGCCAAGCAGCTTCATGCGGTACACATTCAGCTTCTGACGTTCAACGTCAGTGGAGCCCATGAATACCTTACACTCAAGACCAAAACGCGCAGCCACCGTCGCAGACGCGACACCGTGCTGACCAGCGCCGGTTTCAGCAATCACCTTCTTCTTGCCCATAAACTTGGCAAGTAAGGCCTGGCCAATGGTGTTATTAACCTTGTGTGCGCCCGTGTGGTTCAGGTCTTCACGCTTAAGATAAATTTTCGCGCCACCGCATTCGTCCGTCAGGCGCTCCGCAAAATAGAGCGGTGATGGGCGGCCAACGTAGTGCGCCAGCTCTTTATCAAATTCAGCCTGAAAGTCTGGATCATTACGCAGTTTTTCGTAGGTTTCCTGAAGCTCGTCCAATGCTGCTGTCAGGGTTTCGGAGACAAAACGTCCCCCAAAGATACCGAAATGGCCATCGGCATCTGGCATTTCAACATTAAAGTCAGTCGCTTGCTTCTCGGTAGTGTTGATCGACACGATACACCTCGTTCACAAATTCTTCGATTTTGCAGTGGTCCTTGATGCCTTTCGAGGCTTCAACGCCTCCGCTGATATCGACAGCGAAAGGGCGAATCTGAGTAATCGCAGATGCGACATTCTCAGGCTCAAGGCCACCGGCAAGAATAATGGGCTTTGGTGGAGTTTCGGGTATCAGTGACCAGTCGAAGGTCTCTCCTGTACCACCCGGAACTCCGGGCTTATAGCTGTCTAGGAGAATTGCCAGTGCGCCAGGGAAGCGCAGGCACGACGCCACCACATCCGACGCTTGCCGGACACGGAGGGCTTTGATGTAGGGGCGTTTGAACTGTCGACAAAAGTCGTCATCTTCATCACCATGGAATTGGATAAGGTCAATTCTAACGCTATCAAGTACTCTTTGCACCTCCTCAACGGTAGGATTTACAAAGAGAGCAGTTACACTGACAAAAGCAGGGACATTGCTGACTGCGTCCACTGCCTGGCCGACATCCACTGCTCGGGGGCTCGGTGGATAGAAAACCAGCCCCAATGCGTCAGCGCCGGCTTCAACGGCGGCATCTGCATCTTCGGCGCGTGTAATTCCACAAATCTTGATTCGGGTGCGGCGCATAACAACTCATTCGATCAGTTTAAACGCCTTATGATACCAGAATCGGAATAGCGCCCTCAGCAGAAACCATTCAACATTCTGTGTAAGACACTGCTTCTGACAGCACGACTGGCAGTTGAGTTTCCAGTCGTAAGAAAAGATAAGGAGTTGTCTCTGCTTCAGAAACAGAGCAATCCTCTTCAGGGTAGGTATAACGCAACTCTGCAGTCACGATCCCTTCTTCTTCGTAGACATCACTCACGGCAATGGCATATCCGCCGGTGCTCCGGGTGCCCATATCGATCAGAAGAAGCTGAAACTCTTCAAAGTCGACATCCTGCGCTGAACTATCGTCGGACGAGTAGTTAAGCAACGCATCCTCATAACTCAACTGATCGCGAAGGAAGCGCACCTGGCGCTCGTGGGTGGCACCGGTTCCGTTATTAGTTCCCTGGTGCAATGCAAGCCTTGCGACATCAGTCTGTACTGGCTCTTCTCGATCGCCAAAGCCGTCACCGTCATTCTCAGGCCCCCAATCTCCGCCACAAGATGCAAGGCCTACCGAAAACAACGCCACTGTTAAAAATTGTCTTAACGCCGCTCGCATGGGTGATTCACTCCAGAATTCTATTTTTCAAAAAGAGGCTGCAGCAATGCTGGCCCCCAAGGCTCACATGGAAGGGTGAACTGCTCAGGGTATTTCACTCCAACAAAATACAACCCACCACCCGGTGCCGTGATGCCTGCTTTTGAGCGATCCCGGAATTCAAGAACGTCTTTCATCCAGTCCGGAGATTTGTGCCCTTCTCCGATTGGCAAGAGCACGCCTACGATGTTACGAACCATGTGATACAGGAACGCGCTACATTCCAGTTCTATGACCAGAATACGATCAAAACGTTGCACTGATATGGCATGCATCTCTTTCACTGGAGATTTAGCCTGACAGTCCTTCGCCCGGAACGATGTAAAGTCATGAGTGCCAATAAGGTGCTGAGCCGCCTCGTGCATACGCTCAGCATCCAGTGGGTATTTACACCAGGTCAGCTGGTCATGCATCAGCGCCATACGAGACGGGCTGTCATAAATCACATACCGATAGCGACGGGCCTGGGCTTTGTAGCGAGCGTGAAAGTCACCTCCGACCTCACCAACCCACTGCAAAGCAACGCCGTCCGGAAGATGAGTATTCACCCCCATCATCCAGCCATAGTCCTTGCGTTGAGCTTTCGTATCGAAGTGAATAACCTGCCTCGTCGCATGGACGCCGGCATCGGTGCGACCGGCACAGGCAACGCTTACAGGGTGGTTAGCTACAACAGAAATGGCCGCTTCGAGAGCGGCCTGTACGGTAGGTTCGTCGTGATGTTTCTGACGTTGCCAGCCATGAAAGCAAGCACCGTTGTATTCAACAACCGCCGCGTAGCGACGGTAGCCATCTTCTAAATCAGTCATGCTATCAGGCGAGCTTATCCATCAGGTCTTTCGCTTCCTGCTTCTGAGCATCATTCCCTTCCTGGACGACTTCCTGAAGGAGCTCTTTCGCACCATCAATATCTTCCATATCGACGTATGCGCGCGCCAGATCAAGTTTCGTAGCACACTCATCAGTGCCCGCCAGGAAGTCGAACTCGTCATCAGCGGCTGCCAGCTCATCTAGGTCGATACCTCCGATCAGGTCACTGCCACCCGCCAGGTCATCATCACCAGACATCAGGGCTTCGAGATCGTCCGATACGTTTTCACCCTCGGAGTCTGGCGCTGCAACCAACTCATCTTCGTCTGCAGAGCTTTCGTCAACAGGGTCAGCAGAGGTGTCGGATTCAGGCGCTTCGTGCGCGACCTCTTCTCCAGCTTCCTCACCGGCCTCTTCAACAGAAACATCATCTGCAGACTCAGCAAGTTCAGAATCAGCATGTTCAGAATCAGAGCTATCTTCCACATCGAACGTCAGCTCTGGAAGTTCTTCTTCAGAGGAAGCAACAGTATCCAGATCACCGTCCGCATCAAGAAGGTCGTCCAATTCTTCATTAGAAGATGTCGTAGCTTCGTCAACTTCGAAATCGAGTGACAGATCGTCTTCAGAATCTGCCAGTTCGCCAGCAACCGGAGACTCCGCAGGGCCTTCTAACGTTTCTGTAGAATCCACAAGATCGTTGGAATCTGAATCCAGATCGAAATCGTCAACACTGAAATCGATTGAGGACGCACTATCATTCTCAGGCTCAGCAGGAAGCTCCGCTGTAATATCTTCAAGATCAGTCGTTAAATCGTCTGCATCGAGATCCAGAGAAGGAAGCTCGTCGTCGGCATCATCAAGCGACGCGAGACTGTCACTCTCTTCAGTTAACACATCATCGGACGAATCAGCCGCAACTGTCTCCGCAGAGAGCTCATCATCGTCACCCAAATCAAAGTTAAGAAGGTCATCATCCAGCTCCGGCGCATCATCTTCGAGGGACATGTCGACGCCCTCTTTTTCTGCGTCAAAATCTGAAGACTCATCCAACTTAAGGTCAGGCACCTCTTCCAGCTGAGCGCCAATACCATCGTCTTCCGGTGCTGCATCATCACCGAAGTCCAACGCGGCACCAAAGTCCATCCCACCTTCAAATTCATCTTCTGCGGATTCATCAATTGAAGGCAGCTCGCCATCAAGGCTCAATGCACCTGGTTCGTCAGCACGGATTTCCGGCTCAATTGGATTAGACAGTTGCTGTCTGAATTCTGCTGCTTCTGCGTTCGCGGCCGAATCACCAATCGCAATCAGGTTCGCCTCTGCCTCGGCAAAAGCTTCTGCATCATCAAGCGAAGAGAGTACTTCAAGCTGCTTCAGCCGCAGGTCCGTGCGTTCTGGCTCAGCCGCAATTGCACCTTTGAGAAGCTCGATCGCCTGATCAAATTTCCCGTAGGCAATGTAAATGTCCGACTCACTGATGGCGTCTTCGGTCTGACCGACAGTTTCATACTCGCCATCGGCATCTTCGTAGGCATCCAGGTCGATATCAGAGAGATCAGATTCGATATTGCTATCGAGCTCTTCGTCGCCCAGATCGAAGTTACCGAAGCTGTCATCGCCATTATCTGATGACAGATTGTCATCGAATCCCGGAAGTTCATTGTTATCAGGCAGATCCAGCTCAGAGTTACCTGGCGCCATCGCTGCTGCCTCGGCTGCATTCAATTCCGCTTCGGCTTCTGCAACGGCATCTTCCTCTTTACGCGCTTTCAGCTTCATGATCGCGTAAACAAGCATTAGCAACAGACCCGCCGCAACGGCGAAGTACGGGTAAGGGTCAGCCATAACTTTAGCGACGATACCTTTATCCGATTCTGCCGCAGAGCGACGAGCTTCCGCTGCCGCTCGCTCAGCCATAGCTTTCTGTTCAGCAGTCTGAACTGGAGCAGCCTGCTCAGTCTCGGCTGCAGCACCTTCGCTGTAGTTGTAATCAGTACCTGCCTCAGACTCAGATTCAGCGTCTTCAGTTGCCGGAGCTTCTTGAGGTGCCGCTTCGGCTACTGCCTCAGTCTCTGTTTGCTGCTCTACTGGAGCAGCGTCTTCAGCAGGCGTTGTGGCAGATTCAGTTACTGATTCACTTGTCTGTTCGGTTGCGGCTTCAGTGGTAGCTACGCCCGCCGTTTCCGCCGCTGGCTCTTGAACCGTCGCGTCCGCTTTTGCAGCTGGCTCGGTCCCAGCCTGCATATTGGCTAGCTGGTCATTCTGAAGCGAAATCAAACGCTCCATTTTAGCGAGCTGCTCTTCAAGCGCATTAAGGCGCTCTACCAGCTCCTGATTCTCACGCTGGCTCTTATCGAGATTCTCAAGCGCAATCGCCAGATCTGTTTCAGCCGCACCAGCGGTGCCGGCTTTACCCGAAACAGCCCCACCCGACTGGTTCGAGTCGCCGCTTGCTTCAGATGCGAGAAGGCGAACTTCGCCATTTCCGGTTGATTTGCGTGGGCCAGAAGTATCAGTATTACGGCCAGTTGCATCAATCTGAGCAACACCGGCTTTCAGTTCACGGTTCTGACGTACTACTTCAGCAACAGCTTCGCGGTTATTTACCGTTTCAATGATGGAAGCATCAGGGATATCAAGAACAGTGTGGGTTTTGAGGCGATTGATATTGCCATTGATGAAAGCTCCAGGGTTAACGTCCTGCAGAGCGATCATCATTTGTTGTGGAGTCACAGACGCATCTGGCCGGGTTGCCAGAGCGATTTCCCAGAGGGTGTCGTTCGGCTGAACCTTGTAGGTGCCCGGCGCAGCTGGAGTCTGCCAGCTATTTGAGCGCTTAGGTGTAGGCTTCGGTTCTGGACGCGACTGAGGTGCTGTTACCGTCGTCTGTGACTGAACAGAGCCCGCAGGCACTGCAATTAATGGTTGAACCCGTCCTTCTTCGAATACCGGTGGATCAAGAAGAACGGTGTATTCGCGGAGCACACGACCTGCCGGCCAGTTGAGCTCTACGAGGAAATTCAGAAAAGGTTCATTAACGGGATCACGGGTCGTGATCAGAATGCGGTCGCCATTGACCGAAAACTTCATCTGCGTAAGGAACTGGTAGCGATCAATACCTGCGCGTTCGAAGTCAGCAGCACTGGCAAGCTTCGGTTTAATCTCCGAGCTGGTCAGACCTTGCTTATCAATAAGCTTGATCTCTGCGCTCAGGGGTTGATTCAGTGCAGAGTCCAGTTCCATCTCGCCCAGGCCCAACGCCAGAATATGAGATGATAAGGACATTCCCCCAGCCAACAGAATGCTTTTAGCAAGTAGGCGCTTCATTATTGCTTCCTTGTTGTCGTTCGCGACGATGTATCGCAGGTTTTCGAAAAACCGCTTTCTTTTTAGATGATCCTGACCCAGCTTACTTATAGATTCCGTTCATAAGCGATTCGTAGTATCAAATATAAAGAGAGCTAACGCAATATTTTGCCCGGTTTGCGGGGGATAAAAGCGTGACGTATGAAACACTTAGAGCATTTTTCTATCAGCCACCATGAAAAAAGCGGGGCAAATGCCCCGCTTTCTCATCACTGATTCAACAAAATGCGCAACATTCTGCGAAGTGGCTCAGCTGCGCCCCAAAGGAGCTGATCGCCGACGGTAAACGCAGAAATGTATTCCGGCCCCATATTCAGCTTACGAATACGGCCTACCGGGATACTCAATGTGCCAGTCACTTTTGCCGGAGTAAGTTCCGTCATGCTGGCATCACGATCATTCGGAATCACTTTCACCCAGTCATTATGACCGGCAAGAATCTCTTCGATTTCACTGACCGGAATGTCTTTCTTCAGCTTCAGTGTCATCGCCTGGCTGTGACAGCGCATCGCACCCACACGAACACACAGACCATCGACAGGAACCTGATCATCGCTGCGGCCCATGATCTTATTTGCTTCGACCTGGGCTTTCCATTCTTCGCGGCTCTGGCCAGATTCCAGCTGAGAGTCGATATAAGGGATCAGGCTGCCCGCCAGGGGCACACCAAACTGCTCTGTTGGCAATGCATCGCTACGGATGAAGTCAGCAACCTGACGGTCGATTTCAAGAATCGCGCTGGCAGGGTCATCAAGCTTATCTTTAACTTCGTCGCGAATCGCACCCATCTGGGAAATCAGTTCACGCATGTGGCGTGCACCTGAACCAGACGCTGCCTGATAAGTCTGAGGAGCAACCCACTCCACCAGATCTTTCTCGAACAGACCGCCCAATGCGAGCAGCATCAGGCTGACAGTACAGTTACCGCCAACGTAGGTTTTAACACCTGACTCAATGCCTTTTTCGATCACATCTTTGTTCACTGGGTCGAGCACGATGATGGCGCTATCATCCATACGCAGCGAGGACGCAGCATCAATCCAGTAACCGTTCCAACCTGATTCACGCAGCTTACCGTACACTTCTTTGGTGTAATCACCGCCCTGACAGGTCAGGATCACGTCCTGTGCTTTCAGCGCGTCGATATCGAATGCATCTTCGAGCGTGCCGCAATCTTTACCTGCAAAGTCCGGAGCAGGCTTACCTTTTTGGGATGTGGTAAAAAATACCGGGTTAATCTGATCGAAGTCTTTCTCTTCCTGCATGCGCTGCATCAGGACAGAGCCGACCATTCCGCGCCAGCCGACCAGGCCAACATTCAACTGTGACATGTAATTAAACCTCCTGCAGGGCGGCTACAACCGCTTCGCCCATTTCAACGGTGGAAACTTTCTGCGTACCTTCAGAGAAGATGTCGCCAGTACGCAGACCTTTATCGAGCACGTTGCTTACCGCCTGCTCAATCGCATCAGCAGCAGTACCTTCACCCAATGAATAACGCAACATCATCGCAGCTGACAGGATGGTTGCCAATGGGTTAGCGATGCCCTGACCAGCAATGTCTGGTGCAGAACCGTGGCATGGCTCGTACATGCCTTTATTGTCTTTATCCAGAGAGGCGGAAGGCAGCATGCCGATAGAACCAGTCAGCATTGCAGCTGCATCTGACAGGATGTCACCGAACATGTTCCCGGTAACCATCACGTCGAACTGCTTAGGTGCACGTACCAGCTGCATCGCCGCGTTATCAACATACATGTGTGACAGTTCAACTTCTGGGTATTCTTTGCCCACTTCTTCCAGAATTTCGCGCCACAGCACGGTCACTTCCAGAACGTTCGCTTTGTCGACTGAGCACAGCTTTTTGTTACGCTTCATTGCCGACTGGAAAGCTACGTGAGCAATACGCTTAATTTCAGACTCGCTGTAAACGTAGGTGTTGTAGCCTTCGCGCTCGCCGTTTTCCAGAGTACGGATGCCACGTGGTTTACCGAAGTAAATACCACCGGTCAGTTCACGTACGATCAGAATATCCAGACCAGACACCACTTCAGGCTTCAGTGAAGACGCGTCCGCCAGCTGTGGGTAAAGAATTGCAGGACGCAGATTACCGAACAATTCCAGACCAGAGCGCAGACCCAGCAGACCTTTCTCAGGACGCAGTTCGCGATCTTCCAGGTTATCCCACTTAGGACCACCCACTGCGCCCAGCAGAATTGCGTCTGCTGCGCGAGCTTTGTCCATGGTTTCTTCTGGCAGTGGCGTACCGTGTACGTCGTAGGCAGAACCACCGACCAGGCCGTCCACCAGCTCCAGACCGAGATTGAATTTTTCGTTCGCTACGTTCAGAACCTTAACGGCTTCTGCAACGATTTCCGGGCCAATACCATCGCCTGGCAGAATCAGTACGTTTTTGCTCATTTCTATTTCCTGTATGCACGCCGACCTTCTGGTCTGACGTGATAATTTTGTTAACCCGGGTTGTCACTGGGGCTTTTAATCCAGCTCGCCGTAAACCCATCCATGGGGGCTCCCTTGTGCTCTCCGACCACCATGGATGGTGGAAGTGCCGGGATCTGTATGGAACAGATCTGGCCATGGCACAAAGGGCTGGCTTAAAAGCCCCAGCAACACCCCTTAAATATTCCTAGCCGCAAGAGCTGTTGTTTCGATACACATACTCGTCGGCTTCTACAGTTAGAGTGAGTCGCATATCCGCTCGGGGACTGTGTGCCGTAAGGCCGAATCTGTTCCCGACAGATTTCGGCATTTCCTCCATCCCTGGAGGTCAGACGCGGCATCCGAGCCTACAGGGACGTATTCACGGCGAGTCCCGGAGTGGAAATCGAATCACTCTTTTAGCGGCAGCTCCCCTACGCAAACAACCAAGGAGAGCTTGCGCGACGCTTCTCCTCGTACGCTTTAATTTCGTCAGCGTCCTGCAACGTCAGGCCGATATCGTCCAGACCATTCAGTAAACAGTGACGACGGAAATCATCCACTTCAAAAGCGATCTCTTCACCTGAAGGCGTCACCACCTTCTTGTTCTCCAGATCGACCGTCAGCTGATAACCTTCGCTTGCTTCAGTCTCTTTAAACAGACGATCAACCGTCTCTTCATCCAGAACAATCGGCAACAGGCCATTCTTAAAGCTGTTGTTGTAAAAAATGTCCGCATAGCTTGGCGCAATAATCGCGCGGAAACCGAAGTCTTCCAGCGCCCAGGGTGCGTGCTCACGGCTTGAACCACAACCGAAATTTTCACGCGCCAGCAGAACGGATGCACCGGCATAACGAGGCTGGTTCAGTACGAAATCAGGATTCAGCGGACGACCACTATTATCCGCATCCGGCTGCCCCTCATCCAGATAACGCAGTTCATCGAACAGGTTCGGACCGAAGCCAGAACGTTTGATCGACTTCAGAAACTGCTTAGGAATGATCATATCGGTATCGATGTTGGCGCGGTCCATAGGAGCGACAACACCCTGATGTACAGTAAATGCTTTCATCTCAGGTTCTCCTATTAAAATTCACGCACGTCGACAAAGTGACCAGCAATCGCAGCTGCTGCAGCCATCGCCGGGCTCACCAGATGCGTGCGGCCACCGTAGCCCTGACGACCTTCGAAGTTACGGTTAGAGGTAGAAGCACAATGCTCACCGCTGCCCAGTTTATCGGCGTTCATCGCCAGACACATAGAGCAGCCTGGCTCACGCCATTCGAAACCAGCTTCAACGAAAATCTTATCCAGACCTTCTTTCTCTGCCTGCTCTTTCACCAGACCAGAACCCGGTACGACTAAAGCCTGAATCAGGCTATCCGCCACTTTACGGCCTTTAGCTACTTCAGCGGCGGCACGCAGATCTTCAATACGGGAGTTGGTGCAAGAACCGATGAATACACGATCCAGCTTAATGTCCGTAATTTTCTGCCCCGGCTTTAAGCCCATGTACTCATAAGCACGAGTAAAGCCTGAACGCTCCACATCGTCTTCAGCGTCTTCAAGCGTTGGAACCGTGCCATCGACAGTAGTCACCATCTCTGGAGAGGTACCCCAGGTCACCTGAGGCTTGATATCTTCTGCGCGGATTTCCACCACTTTGTCAAATTCAGCATCGTCGTCTGACTTCAGATCAGACCAGGCCTCCAGTGCCTGTTCCCAGAGCTCGCCTTTTGGTGCAAACGGACGACCTTTCACGTATTCCGCGGTGATGTCATCGAACGCTACCATACCCACACGGGCACCGGCTTCGATGGCCATGTTACACATGGTCATACGGCCTTCCATGCTCATAGAGCGGATAGCAGAACCACCGAATTCCATGGCACAACCGTTACCACCAGCGGTACCGATCACACCAATCACATGCAGAACCACGTCTTTACCAGTGATGCCTTTGCCCAGCTCACCGTCGACCTTAATCAGCAGGTTTTTCATTTTTCGCTGAATCAGGCACTGAGTGGCCAGAACGTGCTCAACTTCTGACGTGCCAATACCATGCGCGAGTGCAGCGAACGCGCCGTGGGTTGCCGTATGGGAGTCACCGCACACAACCGTCATGCCCGGCAGTGTCGCGCCCTGCTCAGGACCAACGACGTGCACGATGCCCTGACGCTTGTCGGCCATTTTGAATTCGTTAATACCGAAGTGATCGCAGTTGTCATCTAAGGTTTTCACCTGAATGCGCGATACCGGGTCCTGAATACCTTCGATACCTGATTTACGCTCAAGTACGGTGGTCGGAACGTTATGGTCAGGTGTCGCCAGGTTAGCGTCTAAGCGCCATGGCTTGCGACCTGCAATACGCAGACCTTCAAACGCCTGTGGAGACGTCACTTCGTGCAGAAGCTGACGATCGATGTATATCAACGCTGTGCCATCTTCACGGATTTTCACCACGTGCTGATCCCAGAGTTTGTCGTAAAGAGTCTTGCCGGCCATGCTCGGTACTCCCATATCTTTAGTTAGGTTCTCATCATTAATCACTTGCTGAATGATACCTGAGCTGATAAACAACAGAAATTCATATTTTTTCTAGTTTGAATTCCTACTGGGAATACCAGCTACTATTTAGTATCAGCTCTTCCGGGGTGTGACATGGATACACAATCGTTAAAGGCGTTTATAGCAGTCGCTGAGCAAAAGTCATTTTCAGCGGCAGCAGAGTCTTTGTATCTGACGCAATCAGCGGTCAGTAAACGTATCAAGCAACTGGAAGAACAGCTAGGCACCACTCTGTTTGATCGTCACAACAGAACCATCAGCCTGACCGAGGCTGGCGAAGCCCTGCTCCCCCGAGCGCAACATATTCTGGATCTTGTCTCAGACACAGAACTTGAACTGGAGAATATTTCCGGCGATATCAGCGGCAGCCTGACCTTAGCGACCAGCCACCATATAGGCCTGCACCGACTACCGCCTGTTCTCAGAAAATTTGTACATGCTCACCCAAATGTGGATCTCGACCTGCAGTTTATGGGCTCTGAGCGTGCCTACCAGGCGGTGAGACTACGTCAGGTCGACCTCGCACTGACAACACTGGAGCAAACACCCAAAAGCGATATTGCTGCCATCCCTCTCTGGCAAGACGACATGGTGTGCGTCTGTGCAGCCAATCATCGGCTGGCTGGTATCCCTCAGGTCTCACTTCAGGATCTGTCGTCCGAGCCCGCCATACTGCCCGAGCCAGATACGATTACCTATCAGCTCATAAACAATGTCTTTGCTGCCGAAGGACTGACCTTAAAGGCACCCATGCCTACCAACTATCTCGAAACCATTAAGATGCTTGTCTCGGTCGGGATGGGCTGGTCGGTGCTGCCCTCATCAATGGTGAATGATGACGCTTTAACCGTAATCAACTGGCCGGGGACGAGTCTTCGCCGACAGCTTGGCGCCGTATTCCTGAAACATCGAACGCAAAGCAATGCAGCTACCGCACTGATGGACCTCCTGCACGCCAGTGCCGACGACTAAAGTAAGAACCTGACCGGCCAATAGGGGTCGTACCTTAAGGCGATTTACCTTGAGACTACTTACCTTGAGGCAGAGCAAGACGCTGACACCTGAAAGCGATATGCTCACTAAGAGAACGGACTACGCCATTGCGGCGCTGAGGAGAATATCATGCTCGATATCAATCACATTCTGGTAGTGCTGGATAAACACGACGAAGAGCAGCCTGGCCTGCAGCGCGCATGCTGGCTGGCGAACGCGCTTGATGCCGACCTGACATTAATCACCTCAGCCTGGGACAGCTTTAGCGACCAGGCCTCACAATTGGCAGACACGACCGCAAGTAGTGTGAAGCAAGCCCTCCTGCGTCAGGCGCAACTCTGGCTGGATTCGCTTACTGAGCTGGATAGCTGCAAAGGCCTGCGCGTAAATACAGAAGTTCATTGGCAGAAGCACCTGCACGATGCCGCCATTGAATCGGCTCGCGATACGGAGTTTGACCTGGTTATTAAGTCGACTCAGAAACACGGCCTGATCGATCGGCTGTTCTCGCACTCTGACTGGAACCTGATGCGCCACTGCCCGGCGCCTGTCATGATGGTTAAATCATCCGATGCCTGGAAGCACAACCGTATACTCGCCAGTATTGATGCCACCAGCTCAGACAAAGGGCACACTCTTATCAATGACAACATTTTGTCTTATGCAGAGCATCTGGCTGATCACTTTGATACGGACCTGCATATTGCAAACGCTTACCCTATGGTCGCTGTCGCCCTCGCCATGGTGCCTGAGGTTTCTCCACCAGAAGACATTCAGAATTACATTACTGACCAGCATAAAGAGGCAACAGCTCGCTGGGCCAAAAAGTTCAACGTCGCTGAAGATCATGTCCACGTACTTGAAGGTGATGCTGAACAAGTCGTGCCGGATGTGGCCGCAGAGATTGAAGCCGATCTCGTCGTCGTTGGCACTGTCGGTCGCGAAGGTCTGAGCGGTGTCCTGATTGGCAACACAGCAGAAGCGCTCGTCGATAAACTCAGTTGCGATGTATTAATCATTAAACCCAAAGACGGCGTTAATCCTGATATTGAATAACCCACATATCGCGTAACCCCGTAAGTCGAGAGAATATGAAATCCGCTGATAAGCAGACAAAGAACCTCCTGATTATTGCGCACTGCCCCTCTGAAAATCTGGCCCGTCTCCGTGACGGGCTTATTTCTGGCATAGAAAAAGCTGGCGTTAATCTCACATTCACCGCCAAAGCACCGTTAGATGCAGGCGTCGATGAACTCATGCACGCCGATGGGGTTGTGTTATTGACCCCTGAAAACCTGAGCTATATGTCAGGTGCAATGAAGGACTGGTTTGACCGCGTTTATTACCCGGTCCTGGACGACAAACAGGGGCTCCCCTGTATTGCCATCGTACGTGCAGGCCACGACGGCACGGGCACTGTCCGCGCCCTGCAAACCATCACAACCGGATTGCGCTGGCGCTGGGCTCAGGAACCAGTGGTGCTCAGAGGTACGTGGCAGGAAGCATGGCTGGAAGAAGTCGGTGAGATTGGTGAGGCCATCGCAACCGCTCTGTCGGAAGGTATTATTTAGCAGGATAAAAAAACGCCGACCCGAAGGCCGGCGTAGAGGGGGAGCAATCATAAAGGTTGTTTTGCAACAACCGTAAGCTCAGATACGGCATTCACGTATCAGTTCCTCAGAGTTTCATTTTCTTAAACCTTTTTTCGATAAAACCTCTTCGATTTCGACAAGACACGCCGGATCATCGATAGTTGACGGAGTTTGGTACTCCTCACTGTTAGCGATGTTGCGCAACACCTTACGCAGAATCTTCCCTGAGCGGGTTTTCGGTAGACGCTGGACAACCACAGCATGACGGAAACTGGCAACGGCACCGATGTTGTCACGCACTCGCTGAATGACTTCGGACTCCAGAGTCGCTTCATCGATTGTCACACCATCTTTTAACAGAAGAAGACCCAGGGGTTCTTCGCCTTTGAGGTCACTGGCCTGGCCAATCACAGCGCACTCCGCAATTGCATCATGACCAGCCACAACCTCCTCCATTTCACCGGTCGACAGGCGGTGGCCTGCGACATTGATGATGTCATCGGTGCGCCCCTGAACAAACAGGTAGCCATCCTTATCGATGTAACCACCATCACCCGAAACGTAGTAGCCGTCGAAGGTGCTCAGGTAACCATCCACAAAGCGGTCGTGATTGTTCCAGATCGTTGGCAGGCAGCCCGGGGGCATAGGTAATTTGATGGCAATACTGCCCTGCTCACCGGCAGGCACAGGCTTGCCGTGACCATCCAGAATTTCAACATTAAAACCAGGAGACGGACGCGTTACCGAGCCAGGCTTCGTTTCCGCAAGACCATAGCCCACGTGATTTCCCGCAATCGCCCAGCCAGTTTCCGTCTGCCACCAATGATCCACGACGGGCCGTTTCAGATGCCCAACCACCCAGTCGTAAGTGGGTGGATCAAGACGCTCACCGGCCATAAAAATGGTTGTTAATGCGCTGAGGTCGTACTGTCCAGCAAGAGCACACTCCGGGTCTTCCTTCCGTACAGCACGAAACGCCGTTGGTGCAGCAAATAAGGCCTTAACCTTATATTCAGCACACACTCGCCAGAAGGCTCCAGCGTCTGGCGTTTTCACCGGCTTACCTTCATAAAAGACCGTAGTACAGCCGGTAATCAAAGGCGCATAAACAATATACGAATGCCCAACGACCCAGCCGACATCCGAAGCCGCCCAGAAGACATCCCCCGGACCTATGTTATAGACGGAATCCATGGAATAACGCATCGCCACGGCATGGCCGCCATTATCGCGGACAACCCCTTTGGGCTTACCGGTAGTCCCTGAGGTATAAAGAACATACAGGGGATCTGTAGACAACACAGGCACACAGTCCGCCGGAGATGCCGACGCCAGCGCCTCTTGCCAATCCAGATCAAAACCAGCAGTCAGATCACAAGGATGCTGCTCTCGTTGCAGTACCAAACAGGAATCAGGTCGGTGACTCGCCATGGATAGCGCATCATTCACAATCGGTTTGTAGGGGATAATCCGGTCGACTTCTATTCCGCAGGAGGCCGTGACAAGCACTTTAGGCGTTGCATCATCAATACGGACGGCTAATTCGTTGGGCGCAAATCCACCAAACACCACCGAATGAACCGCCCCGAGACGAGCGCAAGCCAGCATAGCAATCGCGGCTTCAGGCACCATCGGCATATAGATAACAACCCGATCCCCCTTTTCTACGCCCCGGGCAGCCAGCACGCCTGCGAAAAGCGCCACTTCTTGGGTTAATTCACGATAGGTATAAGAGCGTTTGCTTCCAGTAACAGGCGAGTCGTAAATAAGTGCAGCCTGATCGCCACGGCCATTCAGAACGTGATAATCGAGTGCCAGAAAAGAAGTGTTCAATTCACCATCGGCAAACCAACGGTCTATTCCATTTTCATCCTGACTGAGTACCTTGGTTGGTTTTTTAAACCAGTGCACTTTCTCTGCCTGTGCAGACCAGAACGCCTTTGGATTGTCGCGAGCCTCGCGGTAATCGGTTTCATACATCATTAGCCACCTCCAGGTATTCATTCAGAATACGAAAGTCGACTAACAGCGCCTATTCGACTTAGGGATAGAATCGCGGTTGCTCTTAAAATAAAAAAGCCCGCGACTGAAACAGTGGCGGGCTTTTATATTGTCTGACTTCAGCTAAGACTTACCAGCCAGTCAGTTCCTTCAGTGTCTTACCGATATCAGCAAGGCTCTTACAGGTTGCTACACCAGCATCATTGAGCGCCGCGAATTTCTCGTCTGCTGTGCCTTTGCCGCCCGAGATAATCGCGCCGGCATGGCCCATACGCTTACCTGGAGGTGCAGTCACACCTGCAATGTAAGAAACCACAGGTTTAGTCACGTTCTCTTTGATGAAGGCTGCTGCTTCTTCTTCGGCAGTACCACCAATTTCACCAATCATTACGATGGCTTCAGTGGCAGGGTCTTCCTGGAACATTTTCAGGATATCAATGAAGTTAGAGCCCGGAATCGGGTCACCACCGATACCAACACAAGTCGACTGGCCGAAACCTTCGTCAGTGGTTTGCTTAACCGCTTCGTAAGTCAGGGTACCCGAGCGGGATACAATACCCACTTTGCCTGGCAGGTGAATATGACCAGGCATAATACCGATCTTACATTCTCCCGGAGTAATAACCCCTGGGCAGTTCGGACCGATCAGCTGCACACCAAGCTCATCGCACTTAACTTTTGCATCCAGCATATCCAGAGTAGGAATGCCTTCAGTAATACAAACGATCAGTTTGATACCGGCATTTGCCGCCTCAAGGATTGAGTCCTTACAGAACGGCGCAGGTACATAAATCACAGATGCCTCAGCCCCTGTAGCGTCAACGGCTTCAGCGACAGTATTAAACACTGGAAGGCCAAGGTGCTCAGTGCCACCTTTACCCGGTGTAACACCGCCAACCATCTTTGTGCCGTACTCAATGGCCTGCTCAGAATGGAAGGTACCTTGAGAGCCAGTGAAGCCCTGACAAATAACCTTGGTATCTTTATTAATTAAAATACTCATTATTTGCCCCCCGCAGCTTTAACCGCTTGCTCCGCAGCATCCGCAAGGCTGGTTGCTGCAATAATATTTAAACCACTTTCAGCCAGAACTTTAGAACCAAGTTCCGCATTGTTACCTTCGAGACGTACAACCACCGGCACTTTCACACCGACTTCTTTTACCGCCCCGATTACGCCTTCAGCGATCATGTCGCAGCGTACAATACCGCCGAAAATATTAATCAGAACGGCGCTGACATTTTCGTCGGAGAGAATAATTTTGAATGCTTCAACAACACGCTCTTTCGTCGCGCCGCCGCCCACATCCAGGAAGTTCGCAGGCTGGCCACCGTGCAACTTAACGATGTCCATGGTACCCATCGCCAGACCTGCACCATTCACCATACAACCAATGTTGCCATCAAGGGCGACATAGTTAAGTTCGAATTTCGCTGCGTGTGCTTCACGCTCATCTTCCTGAGAAGGATCGTGCATTTCCTGCAGATCTTTGTGGCGATACACAGCATTGCTATCGATGTTAATTTTCGCGTCGAGGCAGTGGAGATCGCCCTCATTGGTAACTACCAGAGGGTTAATTTCCAGCAATGCCAGATCTTTTTCGTGGAATAATTTAGACAGACCAAGGAAGATTTTTACAAATTGCCCTACTTGTTTTCCTTCAAGACCCAATTTAAAGGCCAGATCCCGGCCTTGGTACGGCTGCGCGCCTACTAAGGGATCAATCTCGGCTTTCAGGATTTTTTCAGGTGTTTCGTGTGCGACTTTCTCAATCTCCACACCACCTTCGGTCGATGCCATGAACACAACACGACGGGAAGAACGATCAACAACGGCACCGAGGTAGAGTTCCTGATCAATATCTGTGCAGGATTCAACCAGAATGCGAGAAACCGGCTGGCCGTTTTCATCTGTCTGATAGGTCACCAGGTTTTTACCCAGCCACTGATTAGCAAAATCGCTGATCTCTTCTTTTGAGCTGACCAGTTTCACACCACCGGCCTTACCGCGACCACCCGCATGTACCTGTGCTTTTACGACCCAACGGTCGCCACCGATTGTGTCGGCTGCTGCAGCTGCCTCTTCCGCTGTTTTTGCCGCCACTCCTTTTGAGACTGGCAGGCCGTACTGAGCGAACAGCTGCTTACCCTGATATTCGTGTAGGTTCATCGCTTTGTCCTGTTCTTACAATTTAACGTTCAGGTCTTGTCTGACGGAGACACATTGTATGGGTTCCGCCATTTCAGAAACTTGTGTGGAAAAGATAGTCCTGATTTTCTGATTAGAGAAATAAGGGGCCAATCCACCGTCGCTGTTACAGTTTAGACAGGTTGTAATAAAGCCACAAAAAAAAAGCCCGGTAAACCGGGCTTTAGTATTATGTCCTGCACACTGTGGTGCATAGACCAGCTTACTTGGCTTTAGGGCGACGATTGGCCTTATGAATGGCCTGATTGTTCACCGCAAGCGCAGCTTCATGCACAGCTTCAGAAATGGTTGGGTGTGCGAACACCATCATACCCACGTCTTCAGCGCTGGAACCGAATTCCATAGCAACAACGATCTGCTGACAAAGATCACCAGCATTCGGACCGATCACACTGGCACCAAGAATACGGTCAGTTTCAGCATCGGCGATAATCTTCACGAAGCCATCCGTATCTGCAGCGGCCATCGCCCGGCCATTAGCAGCGAACGGGAACATACCAACGTTATATTTTTCGCCATTTGCTTTCAGTTCATCTTCGGTTTTACCGACCCAGGCAATTTCTGGGTGCGTGTAAATAACAGAAGGAATGCAGTCGTAATTAATCTGCGCTTTATGACCGGCGATGCGCTCAGCAACCATGACGCCTTCTTCAGACGCTTTATGTGCCAACATAGGACCACGTACTACGTCACCTACAGCCCAGACTCCAGGAGCGTCTGTTTTACAGGTTTCGTCGACGTGAATAAAACCACGCTCATCAAGGTTAACGCCGCAGTCACCTGACAGCAGACCTTCAGTGTAAGGACGACGACCAACCGCTACGATCAGCTTATCGAACTCTTCTGACTTTTCACCTTCAGAATCCTGATAGGTCACGGTCACTTTCTTACGCTTAACATCCGTACCAGTGACTCGTGCACCGACGCGAATATCCATGCCTTGCTTGCCAAACAGCTTCTTAGCTTCTTTAGCTACCGTCTGGTCAACAAGGTGAAGGAAATTATCCTGCGCTTCGAGAACCGTAACTTCTGAACCGAGACGACCCCATACAGAACCAAGCTCAAGACCGATAACACCGGCACCAATAACACCAAGGCGCTTAGGCACCTTAGTAAATTCCAGCGCACCGGTAGAATCAACAATAACGTCGTCGGCCAATGGCGCTGGTGGAATTTCAACCGGCACAGAACCCGTCGCGATAATTACGTTTTCTGCATCAAGCACTTCAACGTTACCGCTGTGGTCAGTGAACTCTACCTGCTTGTTAGCAAGCAGTTTACCTGTCCCTTCAAACGACGTTACACCGTTTGCTTTAAACAGCGTCGCAACACCCATGGTCAGGTTTTTAACGATCTGTTCTTTGCGGGCCATCATCTTTTCGATATCGATGGAGACCTTACCGGTAGAAATACCGTGCAGTTCAAACTTCTCGTGCGCTTCTTCATATTTGTGAGAGCTGTCGAGAAGTGCCTTTGAAGGGATACAACCTACGTTCAGGCAGGTGCCGCCCAGCACAGGCTTATCTTCTTTGCTGACCCATTTTTCAACACACGCAGTCTTCAGACCAAGCTGCGCACAGCGAATAGCTGCTACATAACCACCAGGACCACCACCGATGACTACAACATCAAATTGTTTGCTCATAATAAATCCTTAAATTTCCGAAACCCTATCAGATATCCAGCAACAGACGCGCTGGATCTTCGAGCAACTCTTTAATGGTTACCAGGAACTGTACTGCTTCTTTGCCATCGATCATTCTGTGATCGTATGACAGAGCAAGATACATCATTGGCTGAATAACAACTTCACCATTCACTGCCATCGGACGTTCCTGAATTTTGTGCATTCCCAGAATAGCAGTCTGAGGAGGATTCAGAATAGGCGTCGACATCAGTGACCCGAAAATACCACCATTTGTGATGGTAAAGGTGCCACCCTGCATATCATTGATACCCAGCTTACCTTCGCGGCCACGCTTACCGAAATCACCAATAGTGCTTTCAATTTCCGCCAGACCCATGCTGTCAGTATCACGCAGAACTGGAACAACCAGACCGCGTTCAGTAGAAACGGCGACACCGATATCCTGATATCCGTGGTAAACCATGTCGTTACCATCGATAGATGCGTTAACCGCAGGGAAACGCTTCAGGGCTTCAGTAGCCGCTTTCACGAAGAAAGACATGAAACCGAGTTTCACACCGTGCGCTTTTTCAAAAGTATCTTTGTACTTTTTACGCAGCTCCATAACCGGGCCCATGTTCACTTCGTTGTAGGTCGTGAGCATGGCAGCGTTCTGTTGCGCCTCGACTAAGCGACGAGCGATGGTTGCACGGAGACGAGTCATAGGAACACGTTTCTCAATGCGGTCACCTTCATCAGCCATAGGTGCAGCGGCGGCAGGTGCAGCAGGTGCCGACTTAGGCGCTTCTGCTTTTGGTTCTGGAGCAGCGGCAGGCGCCGGCGCAGAACCACCCTTCAGATGATTAACGACATCTTCTTTGGTAACACGACCGTCTTTGCCAGTCGCCTTGATCGATGACGGAGCAATACCATTTTCTTCAACCAGCTTACGCGCAGCCGGGCTCATGATGATGTCACCATCATCAGATGCTTCTGCAGTTTCAGCAGGCGCCGATTCGGTTTCATCAGGCGCTGAAGAAGACGCAGCATCCACCGCGCCCTCTTCAAAGATTGCCAGCACTTCGTCACTCAGAACCACATCGCCCTCTTCTTTATGAACGGTTTTTAATGAACCGTCCGCAGGAGCGACAACTTCGAGTACGACTTTATCCGTTTCAATATCCACCAGAAGCTCGTCGCGCTGGATGGGTTCACCCGGTTTTTTGTGCCAGGTTGCCACAGTGCCATCAGCGACAGATTCAGGAAAGGTGGGTGCCTTAATTTCGATGCTCATTCGATTTTCCTTAGAGTTCCTGCGATACGTCAGCCCTGGAGATCCAGAGCGTCACGGATTAATTTTTCCTGTTGCTCCAGATGGAGCGCCATGTAACCAGCAGCTGGAGACGCAGAGTGATCACGCCCTGCGTACTCAAGATGCCACTTTGGATTCAGGTCATGCGCGACTTTGCGCATATGGTGCTGGCTGCTGTACCAGGCGCCCATGTTCATCGGTTCCTCCTGCACCCAGTAAATGTCCTTGGCGCCTTTGTATGGCTCCAGAATCTTACCGAGGAAGTTATGAGGAAACGGATAAATCTGCTCAATCCGAATGATCGCAATATCGTCGATCTCTTCCGCGCGGCGGCGTTCAAGTAAATCGTAGTAGACCTTACCGGAACAGAGCAAAATTCTGCGGACTTTTTTCGGATTAATATCATCAATTTCGTCGAGACAAGTACGGAAGCGGCCTTCAGCCAGCTCTTCAAGCGTACTGGTCGCCAATTTATGGCGCAGTAACGACTTGGGCGACATCACAACCATTGGCTTACGCAGTGGGCGAATCATCTGACGACGTAGCATATGGTAAACCTGCGCCGGTGTTGAAGGCACACAGATCTGAACATTGTGTTCTGCACAAAGCTGCAAATAACGTTCAAGACGCGCAGACGAGTGCTCTGGCCCCTGGCCTTCGTAGCCGTGTGGCAGCAGCATAGTCAGACCACACAGACGGCCCCACTTGTGTTCACCTGACGAAATAAACTGGTCGAATACCACCTGGGCACCGTTGGCAAAGTCACCAAACTGCGCTTCCCAGATAACCAGAGTCCCTGGTGTCGTGGTTGCATAGCCGTATTCAAATGCCAGTACGGCTTCTTCAGAGAGAAGCGAGTCGTAGATATCAAACTTCGGCTGACCTTCTTCGATATGCTGAAGCGGCACATGAGTGCTCGCATCTTTCTGGTTATGCAGCACGGCGTGACGGTGAGAGAACGTACCGCGACCTACGTCCTGCCCCGTAAGGCGGATTCCGTAGCCCTGTTTAATCAGAGTGGCGTACGCCATGGTTTCTGCGAAACCCCAGTTGATTGGCAGAGCGCCTGCAGCCATCTTACGACGGTCCTCAAGAATCTTGCCGACCTGACGCTGAACTGCAAAGCCTTCTGGCGGTTCCTGAAGCTGATGCGCGAGTTCCTGCAGCTGCTTCATATCAAACTTAGTATCGCCTTTGGTCGTCCACTCATGGCCGAGGTACGGACTCCAGTCGACGAACAATTCTTTGTTCGGCTCCTTAACCAAGGACTTAACCACGTGAAGACCATTATCCAGAGCCAGTCGATACTCTTCTTCGAGCTGCTTACTGGTGTCTTCAGTCAGGACGCCCTCTTCAACCAGACGCTTCGCGTAAAGTGTACGGGTTGTCGGGTGGCTCTTAATTTTCGAGTACATCAGCGGCTGAGTACCTGATGGCTCGTCAGCTTCGTTGTGACCGCGACGGCGATAGCAAACAAGGTCAATCACCACGTCTTTACGGAACTCGTTACGATAATCAACGGCCAGCTGAGTAACAAAAAGCACCGCTTCAGGGTCATCGCCATTCACGTGCAAAATCGGCGCCTCAACCATTTTTGCAACGTCAGTGCAGTATTCCGTTGAGCGGGTATCTTCACGCTTAGAAGTCGTAAAACCGACCTGGTTGTTAATGACGATGTGAACAGTACCGCCGGTTTTGTAAGCGCGTGTCTGAGACATCTGGAATGTCTCCATAACAACACCCTGCCCCGCGAATGCTGAGTCACCGTGAATACTGACAGGAACAACCTTTTCACCCACAGGATCACTACGACGATCCTGACGCGCACGCACCGAACCCTCAACCACTGGAGAAACAATCTCAAGGTGAGATGGGTTGAATGCCAGCGCCAGGTGAACTTCACCGCCCGGTGTCATCACGTTCGAGGAGAAGCCCTGGTGATACTTCACGTCGCCGTGAGATTCGTATTCTGCTTTACCATCAAACTCATCGAAAAGATCTGAGGTTTTCTTACCCAGTGTATTAATCAGGGTATTCAGTCGGCCACGGTGGGCCATACCGATCACGATCTCTTTTGCACCGTACGTACCGCTGCGCTGAATCAGCTCATCCATTAACGGGATAAGAGACTCACCACCTTCCAGGCCGAAACGCTTAACACCCGGATAACGAGAGCCCAGGTATTTTTCCAGGCCTTCTGCAGCCGTCAGACGCTCCAGCAGGTGCATTTTGATTTCTTCACCGTATTTCGGGTGAGAGCGGACGCTTTCAAGACGTTGCTGGAACCAGCGCTGCTCTGCGGTATTGACGATGTGCATGTATTCAGCACCCACCGTTCCGCAATAAGTGGTTTCTAACGCATCAATGATTTCTTTCAGTGTCGCCTGATCCTGACCGACAAACAGGTTTCCAGTCTGGAACACTGTATCGAGGTCAGAGCGGGTCAGGCCATGAAAATGCAGATCAAGATCAGGAACAGTCTCGCGAGTCATCAACGCCAGAGGATCAAGCTTAGCGTGCTGGTGACCACGGCCGCGATACGCATTGATCAGCTGCAGTACTTTCATCTGCTTGCGCTCGTGTTCGCTGCTCACTGGCGCGGACATCATAGGCTTAGCGCGACGCTGATTCTTTGAAATGAGTAGAAATTGATCCCGGATGGGCTTATGCGGGGTGTCGACGGTGCTGTTTTCGTCAACGCGAGGGAGTTTGTCGAAATAGTTGCGCCACTCTTCGGGCACTTCGTTTGGATCGCGGAGATAGGTTTCGAACAACTCCTCGATGTAAGCAACATTACCACCCGCTAGCTGCGAAGTGCTCCATAGTTGCTCCATTGTCAGTTCGTGCATGTATGACCACCCTGTGTCAATTTCTGAACAAGGGAATGCCACCACAGAGATGCATGCACCGACTCTAGCACAAGGCGAAGTAGAGGGTCGATCGGATAGATCGCAAGGCCTCTGAGGTAGCACCGGGATGCCCGGTTCCCTCAACTGTAAACTAGCTTAGTCAACAATGGGACTTTTTGGGTTCCATTGCGAATAAAATTGTCGACGTAAGCGGGTTGTATGTCCAACCCGACTTACGTCTCATACCACCGGTCGGAAGTGGTACCGTTACACCTGCTGTGACAGCAGCATGTTACGGATGTGTCCAATGGCGCGTGTTGGGTTCAGACCCTTCGGGCACACATTGACACAGTTCATGATTCCGCGGCAACGGAATACAGAGAACGGATCGCTCAAACCTGCCAATCGCTCTTCAGTTGACGTATCGCGGCTGTCTGCCAGGAAACGATAAGCCTGAAGAAGACCTGCCGGGCCAACGAACTTGTCTGGGTTCCACCAGAATGAGGGACAAGACGTTGAACAACATGCACACAGGATACACTCATACAGACCATCGAGCTTCGCACGCTCTTCTGGCGACTGCAGACGCTCGATAGCTGGCGCCGGAGTATCGTTATGCAGGTACGGCTTGATCTTCTCATACTGCTGATAGAACAGCGACATGTCGATAACCAGGTCGCGGATTACAGGCATGCCTGGCAGCGGGCGCAGAACCAACTTGTCCATTTTGCCTTTGGTCGCTTCAGAAATCGGAGTAATACACGCCAGACCATTCTTACCATTGATGTTCATACCATCAGAACCACACACACCTTCACGGCATGAGCGGCGGTAAGCAACAGAAACGTCCTGTTCCTTAACCAGGTGCAGCACATCCAGCACCATTACGTCTTTACCACCAGGAATGGTAATTTCGTAATCCTGCATGTATGGGGCTTCATCCTTCTCAGGGTTGTAACGATAAACACTAACTAACATATCAACACTCCCCTCTTAATAGGTACGGACTTTAGGTGGGAAGGCCTCAACGGTCTTAGGCGCGAAGTTCACCGCACGCTTGCCGATCGTCTTGGTTTCCGGGAAGTACAGTGAGTGACACAGCCAGTTTTCGTCATCACGCTCGGTGAAGTCGTTACGGGCGTGGGCACCACGTGACTCTTTACGCTCAATCGCAGCAACCGCGGTTGCATACGCAGTTTCGTAAAGGTTATCCAGTTCCAGAGCTTCAATACGCGCGGTATTGAATGCATTGCTCTTGTCGTCGAGAACCGTGTTCTTAACACGCTCACCGATTTCTTTGAGCATCTCCAGACCTTTCTCCATGCTTGGACCTTCGCGGAATACCCCGAAGTACAGCTGCATGGTTTTCTGAAGATCAGCACGAACAGCAGCAACGCTGTCACCAGAAGTCTGAGTATTCAGACGATTCAGGCGAGCCATTGCACGCTCAATGTCTTCTTCTGTTGGATCAACAAAGTCGAAACCATCTTTAAAGTTCTGCTCAACCTGCAGACCCACCGCACGACCAAATACAACCAGGTCAAGCAGAGAGTTACCACCAAGGCGGTTCGCACCGTGTACAGATACACAAGCGATCTCGCCAGCAGCGTAGAGACCTTCTACTACCACGTCGTTACCGTCCGCATCAACGGTCAGTGCCTGACCACCGATGTTTGTCGGAACACCACCCATCATGTAGTGACAGGTTGGAACAACAGGGATTGGTTCTTTAACAGGGTCAGCGTGCGCAAATGTGCGAGACAGCTCAAGAATACCCGGAAGCTTAGCGTTCAGGGTTTCTTCGCCCAGGTGATCCAGTTTCAGGAACACGTGGTCGCCATCTTCACCACAACCGCGACCTTCAAGAATTTCCATAACCATGGAGCGTGCAACAACGTCACGACCTGCAAGGTCTTTCGCGTTAGGTGCATAACGTTCCATGAAACGCTCGCCGTCTTTATTGATGAGGTAACCACCTTCACCACGACAACCTTCAGTCACCAGAGTACCAGCACCCGCAATACCTGTTGGGTGGAACTGCCACATTTCCATGTCCTGCATAGGAACGCCAGCACGAACCGCCATACCAACACCGTCACCAGTGTTGATCAGAGCGTTAGTCGTGGACTGATAGATACGACCCGCACCACCAGTCGCCAGTACAGTTGCCTTAGCTTTGATGTAAACAGTTTCGCCAGATTCGATATCGATAGCGATAACGCCCGCTACCTGACCGTTAGCATTTTTAACCAGATCAACGGCATACCATTCATTCAGGAAGGTAGTACCGCCTTTCAGGTTGCCTTGGTACAGGGCGTGCAGAAGCGCGTGACCTGTACGGTCAGCAGCTGCACAGGTACGGGCTGCCTGAGTAGGATCGTTAGGACCTTTCGACTGACCACCGAATGGGCGCTGATAAATACGGCCTTCTTCAGTACGGGAGAAAGGCAGACCCATGTGCTCAAGCTCGAATACCGCCTGAGGGCCTACGGAACACATGTATTCGATAGCGTCCTGGTCACCGATGTAGTCGGAACCTTTAACGGTATCGTACATGTGCCAACGCCAATCATCGTTTGGATCAGCAGACGCGATCGCACAAGTAATACCGCCCTGGGCAGATACAGTGTGCGAACGGGTTGGGAATACTTTAGTAACACACGCGGTTTTGATGCCTGACTCAGTCAGCTGCAGTGCAGCGCGCATGCCCGCACCACCACCACCGATTACGATGGCGTCAAACGACATAGTTCTGATTTTGCTGCTCATGACTTACACGCTCCAGAGAATATCGATGCCCCAGACCAGGTACGTGAACAGGAAACCTGCCATTACCAGCTGGAAAATAAAACGAAGAGACGTCGACCCGGTGATGTAGTCAGTGGAAATTGTCCACATACCAACCCAGGCGTGAGCACAGATAGAGATCAGTGCTGCCAGGCTGAATACTTTCATCCACACCTGAGAAAAAAGACCGTGCCACTCAGCAAAAGTCAGGTCCGGAGTAGCGACTACGAATCCAAACAGGAACAGAGTGTAAATAGCAAGAATGACAGCTGACAGACGCTGAATCACCCAATCGTAAAGGCCACTACGGCCAAAGTTTGTAACACTGTTTACCATACCCAGACTCCCGCCAGAACGATCACTACGACACCGGCAATCAAAGTAATGATTGCGCCGGTACGACCGCTTTCTTTGGTTTCACCAATTCCCATGTCCATCAACAGGTGTTTTACACCCGCCACAAAGTGATAACCCAAAGCAGACAGAATGCCCCAGGTGATGAACTTGGCCAGGCCACCATTCATTACTTCTTTCAGCTCATTGAAAGATTGCTCAGACTCCAGCGAAGCTCCAAGTGCACGGAGCATGAAGGCCACTGCAAAAAACAGAGCAAAGCCAGAAATACGGTGCAGGATGGACGCCTTGGCAGGAAGTGGGAGCTCAATAGTAGTCAGATCCAGATTTTTAGGTCTATTGCTATTCACGGCTCTATTACACTCTTATATGGGCCCGAAACTCCTGTCCGAAATCACTCAGACTGGCCCCGGGCACAGGCTCACGAAGGTTGACGATCCCCCTGTACAAGTCTTGCACAAGTTTGTCGCCGCGACAAATTATAAGCAGCGTAACCGTGTTTTACAAATGGCATGACAGCCTTATGACAGAGCATTCGGCAATTTCACCCCGTATATCTACACTGTTGACTGGTTGAGGTATCCCTGATGATGCGAGCAGTAACCGCAGCACCAGCAAATCCCGGCTCCAACGTCAGACATTAGTCGCAGGCTCCGGGTTAACAATCTGAACCATCTATACTTGACTCGAACCAGAAACTTATCATTGCCCTGGCGACAATTGACAAACCAGCTCCACAATCTATAGTTGTGCCCCTTTGTTTGGGGGTAACACCTTAAAAAGTGTTCTCTCCTGTGCTGAAATTCTGGCTGACCAGGCTGAATTTCGCAGCTGTAAAAAGCACAGCGACCGGGAGAGTTGGAGAACTTACAATGTTCTCTGGGGTATTAATCAGATAGCAGGAGGCCTCATTTCATGGCTGACAAGAAAGCAACACTGAAAGTCGATGGCGTAGAAGAAACATTAGAACTGCCGGTATACGAAGGCACCGTAGGACCTGATGTCGTCGACGTTCGCAGTCTGACTGGCAAAGGCCTGTTTACATACGACCCTGGCTTTGTATCAACCGCAGCAACCGAATCTGCGATTACATACATCGACGGCGCAGCTGGCGTACTGCTTCACCGCGGTTACCCAATTGATCAACTGGCTGAGAAGTCAGACTACCTGGAAACCTGCTACCTGCTGCTGCACGGCGAGCTGCCTGATGCAGAGCAAAAAGAAACATTCGTCAGCACCATTAAGAACCACACTATGGTTCATGAGCAGCTGAGCCATTTCTTCAACGGCTTCCGACGTGATGCTCACCCGATGGCTGTTATGTGTGGTGTTGTTGGTGCACTCTCTGCGTTCTATCACGACTCACTGGATATCCATGACGAGCATTCCCGCATGGTATCTGCACACCGTCTGATCGCGAAAATGCCGACACTCGCTGCAATGGTTTACAAGTACAGTATCGGCCAGCCGTTCATGTACCCGCGCAACGACCTGAGCTACGCAGAAAACTTCCTGCACATGATGTTCAACACGCCATGTGAAGAGAAGAAAGTAAGTCCGGTTCTGGCAAAAGCAATGGACCGTATCTTCCTGTTGCACGCTGACCACGAACAGAATGCATCGACCTCAACCGTACGCCTGGCTGGCTCTACTGGCGCCAACCCGTTCGCATGTATTGCGTCTGGTATCGCTGCACTCTGGGGCCCCGCCCACGGTGGTGCAAACGAAGCCGTTCTGAACATGCTGAATGAGATCGGCGACGAGTCAAACATCGACAAGTTCGTTGCAAAAGCGAAAGACAAAGAAGATCCATTCCGTCTGATGGGCTTCGGTCACCGCGTTTACAAGAACTTCGACCCACGCGCTAAAGTCATGAAGCAGACCTGTGACGAAGTTCTGGCTGAGCTCGGTATGGAAGATGATCCACTGCTGAAGATCGCGATGAAGCTGGAGAAGATTGCGACTGAAGACGAGTACTTCATTAAACGTGGTCTGTATCCTAACGTTGACTTCTACTCGGGTATCATCCTGAAAGCCATCGGCATCCCGACTGAGATGTTCACTGTGATCTTTGCAACTGGCCGTACTCCGGGCTGGATTGCACACTGGAACGAAATGATCAGCGGCAACTACCGTATCGGTCGCCCGCGTCAGCTGTACACTGGTTACGCTAAGCGTGACTACCCAGGCTAACGCCAGGGATAAGAAAAGCCGCTGACCAGCGGCTTTTTTTTTCGCCTCGAAAAACTGCACATAAGGATACCCCGTGAATATTCTCTTTATCGGCCTTGGCAATATGGGCGCCCCCATGGCTGCGCACCTCGCCAGCGCAGGCCACTCCCTGACCGTAGCAAACCGCAGCCCTGCCAAGGTTGCCCAGTGGCTCGCCAGCAACCAGGGGCAGGCATTAGCAACGCCCTCTACCCTCCCCGTGCAGACGGACGCTGTCATACTCTGCGTGAGCCGGGATGAAGACGTCGAAGAGTGGCTGATAGATAACGGTATAATAAATCAACTCAAGCCGGGTGCACTGATCGTCGATCACAGCACCACGAGTGCAGGCCTGGCCGAACGGATGGCCGCCGAAGCCTCAGAGAATGGCGTATATTTCTGTGATGTTCCCGTATCAGGCGGTCAGCAAGGTGCTCAGAATGGTCAGTTATCACTTATGGCGGGATGTGATTCCAACGCCTACGAGCGACTGGTAGATCTCACAGCACCATACACCAAAGCCATTGCGCACATGGGCGATCCGGGCTGTGGCCAGAAGACCAAGATGGTCAATCAGATCTGTGTCGCCGGACTGATTCAGTCTCTGGCCGAAGGGATCCACTTCGCTCAGGAAAGCGGCCTTGATCCAAAGAAGGTCATGGAGCTTGTCGGGCAAGGCGCCGCCAGTAGCTGGCAACTGATCAACCGCCACCAAACCATGATAGACGGCGACTACGACCACGGATTTGCTGTCTCGCTAATGCACAAGGACCTGCAAATCTGCCTCCACGAAGCCAGAGCTGAAGGCGTTTCTCTGCCCATCACCGAGATTGTGGATAGCTATTACCAACAACTCGAATCGGATGGCAACGGCCATAAAGACACGTCATCCCTGCTTTTACGACTACAGAAGCGCGAATAAAAGCAAGAGCCAGAAGGACACAGAACCTGACTATTGCATGACTTACACTGTTATGACTGGCTCCGGTGCGTACTTGTACTAAGCTAAGTTCAAACCTTTTCCGGATGCGAACTCCATGGCGCAACTTGAACGACATTCTCTCAGCCGCTCCGTCCCGGACGATCAGCTGAACTGGAGCCAGATAGGCGAAACCCTGACCTTGCTGGCACTGGCCGTCGCGCAGATCGATACCTCAATGAAAGAAGGTAATGATTCGGTAGATACTCTGACGCACAGCTTTACCTCAATCGCCAGCAAGTCGCGTCTGCTACTCGACCACTTTGCAAAGGTAGACCCGAACGCTCCTCAAGAAATTAAAAACGCCGCTGAAATCATCCACGCAGAAGTAGGCAAAGCCGTTGTCGCTTTTCAGTTTTACGATCGCTTGTCCCAGCGCATGGAACACGTAGGTGAGAGTCTCGAGAAGATGGGCCACCTGATCAGTGATCCCAAGGGCCGGTATATTGAAAAAGAATGGGTTCAGCTACAGAGCGAGATTAAAGCGAACTACACCATGGAAGCCGAACGTATTATGTTCGAGCACATCCTTGCGGGACGTTCAATCGCTGAAGCGCTCGAAATCTACCACCACCATTTTAACAAACCGATGGACGACTCCTTCGGTACTGATGACGACATCGAATTATTCTGATTCCGCGTAAAGCGCCTCACCTACCCCGAGGCGCTTCCCGGTGAATATTGCGTTCTGACCGAATATTATCCGGCCCTCAATCCGGCACCATTCTTTTAGTGCACTCATGACTTCAGGGCTGCGCTCAAGCGTGTCGGGATCACGTGTTGGAATAACACAACGCTCACAAGGCTTCACCAATGGCAGAACCTCGCCCAGATTCGTCGTTAACCTCGTCCAATCACGCTCTGCAAATGCGATATCAGCGCCTTCAATGACAATATTAGGCCTGAAACGACGCACATCGACAGGTACCTGTGCTGCCTCAGTCAACGCATCAAGGCTTTCCTGAGTAACCACAAGGAGCGGAAATCCATCCGCGTAACCTACTGCCGTATCGTCCGGGGCGTATTTGTTATCCGCCCTACGGGGGTTATTGTCCGGAAGCATAAACAAACGCGCAGGCTGCTCCAGAATGTCCGACAACCAGACTGCGACGTCATCGCCACAATTAACGCCAGTCACTTCATCACTCCAGATACGGACACGTTGTGGCTCCGCTGACGACGTCGTTGATACCTGCATCTCCCCTCGTTCCGGGTATCCAAGTACGAGTTTATCCGCCTCAAACCTAGGTTGAATGTACGCCATCGCTGGCACTTCTCTCTGAGTAATAAAGTCACCGCTGGGTGAGGCAATGACGAATCTGCGATCGCCGACCGGTCCATTCTGATCGAAACTTAATGACTCCACTTCGATACCAGAGCAGGACTTAACCGGATAGATAAACAGGCGGGATATTTTCATAAGAGCTCCTCAGAGAGCCCCCTAGTTTATACATCAGATCAGGCGGGGTATATGCCGTCAGCCTGCCGCGGACTGCTCGACTTTCATACGGATCAGTTTCTGCACTTCCTCAGCCAGACTGTGCGGTTTGAATTTCGACAGGAATCCATCGCAACCAACCTTCTCAACCATGGCTTTGTTGAAGTTGCCCGACAGTGACGTATGCAGTATCACAAAGGTATCTTTCAACTCAGGGTCTTGCCGGATTTCGGTAGTCAACATATAACCATCCATTTCCGGCATCTCAGCGTCTGTAATGATCATCAGCAGCCGGTCGCGGATATCCCTCCCCTCCTGTTTCCAGTGCATCAGAGTCTGATACGCTTCCAGGCCGTTACGCGCCTGAACAATATTCAGCCCCATCGGCGCGATCACGTTTTTCATCTGCTCCAACGCGACGTTAGAATCATCGACAATCAGAATATCTTTGCCGTGCACCTGTTCAAGCAACTCACGATCATAGGCATCCTCTGTGAGCTCAAGCTCATAAGGACTGATCTCAGCCAGGACCTTTTCTACGTCGATAATCTCAACGATGCGCTCGTCAATCCGGGTAATCGCCGTCAGGTAGTGTTGCCGACCCGCACCACCCGGAGGCGGCAGAATTTCATTCCAGTTCATATTCACAATACGATCCACACCACCAACGAGAAACGCCTGAATCGTCATGTTGTACTCAGTGACGATGATATTGCAGTTGCTGGTATCCCCTATCATCGGGCCCATCTTCACGGCCGCCCTGAGGTCAACAACAGGCACGGTTTGCCCCCTGACATGACAGACGCCGCGGATACAGGGGTGACTGTCCGGAATCTTGGTTAGTTCAGGCAGGCGCATAACCTCCTGCACCTTAAACACATTGATTGCAAAGTATTGCTGGCCACCCAAATGGAACAGCAGTAGTTCCAGCCTGTTCTGCCCAACGAGCTGGGTTCGGGCGTCAACACTGCTGAGTACGTTGCTCATAATCTACTCCGGACATCGTTACTCAGAAAAGTGTAGTCAAGCATCACCAAAACGCAGAACAAAATACCAGCTACACTCATTTTAATTGCCGGACAAACGTACGCTCCGGTGCGACAGATTTCGAAAAAACTCAACCAGACAGTCAGGATCACATATGCAAGACCGCCCATTACTGGCACGACAGCCCATTCTGGACAGCAACAAAGCGATATATGCCTACGAATTGCTATGTCGCCCCATCCCTGACGCATCAGAAGCCTGGCAGGATGCACACGGTAACAGTGCCACTACCGAAGTTGTCATTGGCGCGCTCCACGAAATTGGCATGGCACTGGTGACCGGCGGCCGCCCTGCGTTTGTTAATTTCACGGCAGACTTTCTCAGCATTGATCTACCGCTATCGCCCGACGAGATGGTCATTGAATTGCTGGAACATATCCCGGCGACAGATAAGAACATCAACGCGGTTACCCGGCTTAAGCAGCAGGGCTTCCGTATCGCTGTCGACGATTTCACAGGTGATGAGGCACAGGCTACCTGGCTCAAGTACGCAGATATCGTCAAGGTTGACCTCCCCGCGCTTGGCTCTCCTGATAATGCTGGAGCGGTTCGCAAAAAGTTTCACCGTGAAGGCTTACTCTGGCTGGCGGAAAAGGTAGAAACCCACGAAGAATTCGAGCACTGCAAGGCTGCAGGTTACGACTTATTTCAAGGCTATTTTTTCTCAAAGCCTGTGATTCTGTTCGGGCGACGAACACCTGACTCTCACCTTGCGGTCATGCAGTTGCTAGGCGCATTAAATCAGGAAGAAGCCGATTTCGACGATATCGTCGACACCGTGCGCCGCGACCCTCAGTTAAGCTATCGGTTGCTGCAAATGGCGAACTCACCGCAAGTGAATCACGGAGCCCCCATCACCACTCTACAGAGAGCAGCAACCGCACTCGGGCTCAGCCGAATACGTAATTGGGCGAATCTACTCGCCCTGGGCAAGCTCTCCGACAAACCGGCAGTGCTTCAACAACAGGCCCTGTTTCGTGGTTACCTGATGCAGAGCCTGTCAGCCGGAACAGACACAATGGAGCCGGATACCGCGTTCACTCTGGGGCTCTTTTCCCTTCTTGATGCCATGCTGGATATGCCCATCGATGAAGTCTGCGCCCGCGTAAATCTGCCAAAAGAGCTCACCCAGGCAATTACCGAAAACGCGGGGGTATACGGTCAACATCTGAAAGCATTGATGCAGTGGGAAAAAGGAGCCGCCGACACGATCGACTGGGCGTCACTTGAAGTCACGCCCAGCGAGCTGGAAGCAAGCATTGAGCAAGCAATCCTTACGGTGTCACAGCAATCAGGCGATCTCGGCCTCTGAAGTCTTTGCAGCCTGCTCAGACTGTGCGGATGGCAACGAATAGAATTGCGACCACAGGCGACGATAGCGCTCGACTTCGGCGGCCCAATGTTCATCAGACCAGCCAAGGATTGGCTGCAGCCTTTCTTTCAGATCAGGCAACAGATCAAGCCCTCCATTTTTGAGCAAGAGTCCAAGACGGCTGCGCCTGAGCAGCAGATCATCCAGATGCACAACGGCCTCACTCGCGGCCTGCCAGCGAAGCTCGGCCCAGCAAGTATGAGTCCCTGGGATAGGCTCCAGATCCTCCGCGCCACCGTGTGCTTTCGCAGCGCCAATGATCTCAGCCGCATCGCGGCCATAGAACCCAGCCAGCCGATGCGCCATCTGTTCGCTTGCGAGAGAAGCAATGCCTGGATCGGTAATACTGAAAACCGGCGCTTTCTTATCGACTTCGTACCCTGGCAGCTCTTCGCGAGCCTCTTTAAGAACATCAAGCGCAATCAAGCGGAAAGTCGTCAGCTTACCCCCACTAACGGACACCACACGCCCATCTTTCCAGACGGTATGGTCACGACTCTCTTTTGAACTGTTCTTGGCGCCGCTGGCCACCAGAGGGCGAACTCCTGCCCAGCTGGAGATAACATCCTGCTCCTGAATTGCAGCCTCAGGAAACTGGAACGATGCCAGGGCAAGCAGGTAGTCCATCTCGCGACGGGTAATGCCCACTTCGCCATTATCGGGTTTTGGGTGATCGAGATCGGTAGTGCCGATCACCGTACGGCCCTCCCATGGATACACAAAGATGGGACGCTGATCCTGAGGATGAAGGATGGTAAAGGAAACATCCACCGGCAGGCGCTCTGCCGGAATCACAATGTGACTCCCCCTCGCCGGTCGCACATTGGCACTCTGGCCCAGCTGTTCGCGCAGTTCGTTGACCCAGACCCCCGTCGCATTCACAAGCACTGAGGCGGTGACCTTGCAACTGGCGCCGCCCACTGTATCCCGTAGCGAAATGGTCACGCTATCTGCATTCTGCTCAGTACGATCAACGGCGACATAATTCAGCACTTCCGCACCGTCACGCCGGGCCTCGTGGAGAATACGCATCACCAGGCGGCTATCGTCCGTGACGGCGTCTGCAAATTCCGATGCACCGGTGAGTCCATCCGGATTAAGGAAAGGATAGCGCTCACGGACGGCATCGGCCCCATGGAAAGTGTGATACTTGCGCCTTGCCAACAGATCATAAACCTTCAGCAACATGCCGAACGCAAAGCGACCCGGAAAACGGCCTTCGTAATGCGGCATCATGTAAGGCATCAGGTCCACCAGCCCCGGAGCCTCCTGCATCAGACGCTCGCGCTCTTTAACCGAATGCAGCGTCGTCCGGACATCTCCCTGAGCGATGTAACGAAGTCCACCGTGAACCATTTTGGAAGAGCGGCTGGAGGTCCCCCAAGAAAAGTCCTGACGGTCAACGAGTAACACACGCAGCCCCCGCCGGGCGGCCTCTCTGGCCACGCCTGCGCCGGTGACACCACCACCAGCAATAACAATATCCCAGTGTGTATTCTCCGTCAGCGCTCGCCAGCTCTGCTCTCTTCCACCAGATTTCCAATCAGTTATGGACATAGACCTCCCCCTTTTTTGTGCATTCTGCGCCATCTCACCTCAGGAATGAAAGGCCGGAGACTATATAACCGAGCACTAACATTCTGTAACACACATGTGCTTGCCGCATACGAAGCGTTAAATCAGTATAACGATCATCCTATGTTTCTGCTGATCTACCCTTAGGTGCGGTTCTGACACAGAATGTTCCAGATACATGGAAGAACTTATGAACAAGAATAATAATTATGTCCCCGGCACAGTGTCGTCGGCGTTCGTTCGTTTGTTTCTGCGCACTGCGCAGGACTACGGTATAGCGCCTACCGATGTACTCAACGCATGCTCTGTTAATCACGGAGTGCTGGACAATCGCCTGGCCAGAGTAGAGGCATGTGATTTCGAAGCCATGATGCGCTGGATGATCACTAAGGCAAGCGATCCGGAGTTTGGTTTCAAAAGTGCCCGATACGTCGCGCCCGGCGCATTTGGTCTTGTCGGCTATCTGATCATGAACTGCCAGAGCGGAGGAGAAGCTTTCCGGCTGGTTCCCCGCTACGAGGCACTGATTGGCAATCTCGGCACGACCGATCTCGCTGAAGGTGAGCACATTGTTTCAGTGCGCTGGAACTGCTATTGCCGCGACACACTGGTCCGCCCTCATCTGATTGATGAATATTTGGCCACCACCGTGGAGTATGCGCGCTGGGTGACCGGCCGGGACGATATCGCACCGATAAGAATCTATTTCGAACACAAAGCCCCACCGGCGGAGACACTTGAACGCTATCAAGAGTACTTCCGCTGTGAACTGATCTTTGATTCAGGAGTAAACGTAATGGAGTTTGACGCATCACTGATGGACCTGCCGATTCGCCACCCCGATCCAACACTGCTTAAAACGCTGCAGGAGCAGGCAGAGAAGCAACACCAGGAGCTGCAACAGTGTGACCCTGTTGTGATTCAGGTTCGCTCTACACTGCAGAATATGATGGAACGGACGATCCCTCGCCGGGAACGCGTCGCCAGCCAGCTGGGCATGTCTGAACGAACTCTGCAGCGACGTCTTCTGGAGGCTGAATCTTCTTATCAGCAGATCCTCGACGAACTCCGACTCGAACTCTCTCAGGAATGGCTGACAACAAAGGAATGGTCAGTGTCCGACATCGCGTTACGACTTGGCTTCACGGAACCACGTTCATTTCAACGCCGTTTCAAAACCTGGACAGGCATCTCGCCGGGTGAATTCCGTCGTCGCGAGCTGAACTCATCGATGGAGCAGTCAGCGCGTCACGTGCGTAGCGCCTGATGGCAGATAGGGACAACTGATGAACAAAAGCGAGGCCTGTTCAGGCCTCGCTTATTTGTATCAGTAACTGATCTTTAACGCGCTCAGGGGTAATTTCCCGATAGCATGGCGGCTGGATGTCTCCGGGCTCGTTCAACAAGCATTGCTTGGAACGACACGGAGCACATTCCAGCTCACTCTTAATGATTTCACAATGCGGCCCAAGCACGCCGGTCAGTGTCGCATCGGTTGATCCGAAAATAGCGATCATGCCTGTCTCCATTGCCGCAGCAAGATGAGACAAACCAGAATCCACACCGACGACGCCTTCGGCATAGGCGAGCCAGGCACTGACTTCGTTCAACGGCATACGAGGGAGGACCTGGGCCCCCTCAATCCCATCAACAATGCGTTCAGCCCGTTCACGCTCTTCGTCATTGCCCCAGAGTAAGACCACTTTCTTCCCCTGAGCGACGCCAAGCTCAGCCAGCGAACGCCAGTAGGCTTCTGGCCAGAGCTTTGTTACCCATGTTGTTCCATGCAGAAATACCCAATACTCACCTTCGATATCCGGGCGTTCCCACCGTGACTTATCAATACCGTAAGCCAGCTGCTCCGGCAGGCGATAATTCAGTGCGCGGGCGAACAACTGACGCGTTCGGAGAATCGCGTGCTGGCCCTTAGGCACACGAATGCGACGTTTATAGGCTAGCGCTGCCAAAGGTTCTCTCAGACTCGCCCGGTCAAGGCCAGCTTTAGTTCCGCGCGCCAGACGAGTATACACAGCACTTTTGATCAACCCCTGAGCATCCAGTACCAGATCGTATTTTTCCTCGCGGATGGAGCGGTAGAAGGCCTTCATCTCTGCGCGTACGGCCGGATCTTTTAACGACTTACGCCAGCGCCGCCACGCTACAGGAATAACGCGCGTGACCGCAGGGTGCCACTCAGGCACTTCGCTGAAACCTTCTTCAACCACCCAATGAAATTCAATATCGGGCACCTGCCGGAACGCATCCTGCACCGCAGGAAGCGTATGAAAGACATCTCCAAGAGACGATGTTTTTACCAACAGAACTTTCAACTGAATTTCTCCAACAACGAGCAGTCAGCCTGACCCTTCAGGCGCTATGATCGCCAAATTGTAGCGGAATGGTGCAATCCACAACAGGTGCGAATAGCAGACGTGGTTTTTAAGCGGTATTGCCACGATGGTGCTCAACATAGAGAATACGCGCCAGCTTCATTACAGGACACTTCTTCTCGTGCTGACTTCGTGGAAATTCTGGCTGGGTACGGCCCTACTCTTTGGTCTGGTCTGGCTGGTAGAGGCACACTATGGCTGGGCCAGGATCGCTGAGAGCTGGCAAGCAATTGAACCACGCCAACTGGGCATCGCACTGTCATTGATGCTCGTGAGCTACCTGCTGCGTGCGCTGCGTTTCTACGATTTCTTCGGCAGTTACACGAAAGGACAGTTTGCCCCACTGTTAAGAATCACCGTCCTGCATAACTTCTTTAATAATCTCCTGCCGATGCGCAGCGGTGAGGCAACCTTCCCGCTATTAATGAAACAGCAGTATCAGGTTCCTTACCGTCATTCCGGTCCTGCTCTGCTCTGGCTAAGACTGCTCGACCTATATGTTTTGCTGGCTCTGGCGTTTATCAGCCTGCAAAGCCTGATGCCCTGGGGATCAGAAGTCCGCTACGCGCTGGCAGGCGCGGTACTCGCGGCCCCTCTGCTCGCGCTGATTTTACAGGAGACTGTCCGCAAGCATCTTCAGTCAGGCCAGGGCTGGAAGGTCAAAGCGCTTGAACTGATGACGGCACTGCCGGACAACCCCTTTACCTTTATCCGCGCCCTGCTCTGGACCATCATCAACTGGGTGGTAAAACTCGCCGTGTTCAGTTGGCTACTCAGTGCCTTCACTGGCCTCACGCTCAGTGCCAGCTGGAGTGGTGCGACGACAGGCGAGCTCAGCTCGGTATTGCCCATCCACGGATTAGCAGGCGCCGGCACCTACGAAGCTGGCGTACTGGCTGGCCTCCTGCCCTGGGGGATTGAGAGCGGCCCAGCTCTCGCAGCAGCGGTAAACCTGCACCTGTTCGTGCTCGGCAGTACATTTATCCTCACTGGCATACTAACCCTTGCAACTCAGCGTTCGGTTATTAAGCACTGAAGTCCCGGAATTCTGAGGGACGCGGTTATTTTACCGGGTACGAGTTTCCGGTATCATCGCGCACGACTTTCTAAAGACTAAGCGTGGTATCTCCCTTGACTGAGGCAAAAAACGCCAAGCCATCTCTCTCCATCGTTATTCCTATGTATAACGAAATAGAAAATGTAAAACCAATGGTGGAAGCGGTTCATAATGCTCTGTCTGCTTACGAAGGTAAGTGGGAGCTACTGGTCGTCGACGACGGCTCGACTGACGGCACGCCTCAGGCCCTGCAACGCGAAGCCGACGACTACGGCCGCCATGTCCGTGTGATCGAACTGCGCCGTAACTTCGGCCAGACCGCAGCCATGCAGGCGGGCATCGATGAAGCCCGCGGTGACCTGATCGCTACCCTCGATGGTGACCTGCAGAATGATCCGAATGATATTCCACGTATGGTCGACCACCTGATTGAGCGCGACCTCGATCTGCTTACTGGCTGGCGTAAAAACCGCAAGGACGACCTGTTCCTGCGTAAGATTCCATCACGCATTGCAAACCGCCTGATCGGCAAGATCACAGGCGTGCGTATCAATGATTACGGCTGCTCTCTGAAAATCTACAAGTCGTCTGTTATCAAGCAAGTGCGCCTCTACGGTGAAATGCACCGTTTTATCCCAGCCTGGGTAGCTGCGGTTGTGCCACCAAGCCGCATCGGTGAAATTGTTGTTAATCACAACGCACGGACCGCAGGCGAGTCGAAGTACGGTATCTCACGTACTTTCCGGGTGATTCTGGATCTGCTGTCTGTCTATTTCTTTATGCGCTACCGCGCCCGCCCGGGTCACTTCTTCGGGTCTATCGGCCTGGCGCTCGGCTCTGTGAGCTCTTTGTTGCTGGTGTACCTCGCGATTGTTAAGTTCGCTATGGGCGAAGATATAGGAGGTCGACCACTATTCCTCATCGCGGTGGTCTTCCTGATTGCCTCGCTGCAGTTCCTGACAACCGGTGTACTCTCAGAGCTGATCTCGCGTACTTACTTCGAATCTTCGAAACGTGAACAGTACGTCATCTACCACAGAGACGATGAAGTACCAGCAGGTGAAGACGACTGGGCTGAAGCCAACACAACAGCGCAGGCATCCGACACGGGCGCTTCCGAGACAACGAACTCATCTACCAGTTGATTTCTTTATGAGCCGTACTGCACTGCCTCTCTGGCTGCTGGGGTTTGTCATCGTCCTGATGACTATGAACCTCAACGGCTTCCTGCTGTTTGACCATGACGAAGGCGCATTCAGCGAAGCGACACGGGGAATGTTCGAGCGTGGTGATTTCATCACCACTTACCTCAATGATCGCATCCGTTTCGATAAACCCATTCTGATTTACTGGCTCCAGGCCGCCTCTGTCGCAGCCTTCGGCACAGATGCCTGGGTATTCCGGCTGCCATCCGCTCTGGCTGGCATTTTGTGGGTGCTTGCGATCTTTGCCTTCACCCGCAAAGTAACAGACCAGCAAACCGCCATTGCCGCCGCGCTTATGGCAGCGACCGCTGCAGGCATCAATGCCATTACCCACGTTGCCACGGCTGACGGCCTGCTCAACATGATTCTGGCCACCACCATGCTGGCCATGTATCTCTATTCTCAGGCGCCGTCGCGCGGCCTGCTGATTGGGATCTATGTACTCATGGCACTCGGCACACTGACTAAAGGCCCAGTGGCAGTTGCTATTCCGTTTATGGCCGGAGGCCTGTTCTACCTGAGCAGTGGCTACCGACAGGAATTCCTGCGGGCGATTTTTTATATTCCCGGCTGGATCATATTCCTGCTGATCGCAGCCCCATGGTATATCGCGGCGTATCAGATTCACGGTCAGGAGTTTATCGACGGCTTCTTTATGAAGCACAACGTCAACCGTTTCAATAACGCGATGGAAGGACACGATGGCGGGCTTCTGTTTTACCCCATGGTACTGCCTTACGTGCTTGCCCCTTTTGGTGGCCTTCTGCTGCGCATACTGCCATCCATCAAAACCACACTGGCAGGCGGCGATCATCTGAACCGCTTCCTGTGGATCTGGTTCCTGGTCGTACTGGTCTTATTCAGTCTCGCCAGTACTAAGCTGCCACACTACATCCTCTATGGGGTAACACCGCTGGTTATTCTGATGGCACGTTATCGTAACTGGCTACAGAGCCGCCTTCTGGCCGCCCTTTTCCCACTGATTCTGTTTGGCCTTATGGTCGCCTTCCCTCTGCTGATCCCGATTGTAGAGGCGCGATTGACCAACCCGATTGAGATCGCCACTGCGCAGCGTGCTGCGGAGTACTTTAATATTGATTTTGTGATTCTGGCGGCCCTTGGAACGATCGCGGCGCTGGCTCTGATTTTCTGGAAGCGCTTCAGCCCATGGTTTGGCCTGGTTATGGCGGGCGTCGTGCAGTCTGTTCTGCTTTGGTTCCTGTTCATCCCGACCTTCAGTGAAACCCAACAGCGTCCGGTTTGGGACGCCGCAATGTTTGCCAAAGAACTGGGCGAGCCGGTGGTTACTCAATCCATTGATATGCCGAGTTTCAACGTCTATCTCGATACCTGGACTGAGCGCCGTCGATTGAAGCCGGGCGAGGTAGGTTTTGCCCGCGAAGACAGAGTGAAACGTATTGAACATCCTTTTGATGTTTTATATCAGTCAGGCCCGATCATGATCATTCGCCACAGCGGCGGCCAACCGGAAAGTGAAGCGACCGAATGAAGACAGATACGCTGCTCATCAGCCTCGCCATGCTGCTGCTTGTTCTGGCAGCAGGCGTAACGTCGCAAGGCTCTAATCAGGAAATATTCCTCTGGTTCAACGCTAACGCGGGCGTTCTACCAGATGCCTTCTGGGCCAACATGACCTTTGTTGCCGACACCTTGTTTGCCGTTGCTGTGATCGCGATTGTTGCCAGCCGTTACCCGCATATTTTCAATTCCGGGTTTGTACTGCTGATTATCGGCGCCCTGTTCGTTCATGGTCTGAAGAACCTGCTTGAAATACCGCGTCCGCCTGCCGTGTTAGATGCCGACGTTTTCAAGGTCATCGGTCCCGTCGTTAAGAACCACGCGTTCCCGTCCGGGCATTCCTTTACCGCATTAGCGACCGCTGGTTTGCTCGCCCTCAACATGCGAAGCATCGGCGGTACGATTGCGCTTCTCGTGATCGCTCTGGTTGCCGCGATCAGCCGTGCCGCGGTTGGCGCGCACTGGCCGCTGGATATTCTGGTCGGTTCTGCCGCAGGCCTCATCTTTGCACTGATCGCTCAAAAGCTGACGGATGAGATCTGGTGGCTTCAGGGCAAAGGGCTTGAACGCTTCGCAGCTGGCCTGATGACCATCACCTGTATCACTATGTTATTTCACGACAGCCGCTACCCCGACACCCGAATTCTGACGGTTGCCGCGGCTGTCATTGCCCTGCTGTCACTCGCCTCATATTGGCGCCAGACAGTCGCAACGTTGCGCAAGTGAGCCAAATCCGGCCCCTCTCCACCGAAAACACACATTTTAATTTGTTCCCGGCGCCCAGTGCTTTATAGTGAGGGGCTTCTGTGGGAGGAGGCGTCCGTGAGCCTTCCACGTGTGTTTAAGGTATCAGAACAGAAGGCAAGGTTTAGTCGTAATGCGCCGCGTCGTTATCACTGGGTTAGGAATTGTTAGTTGCATCGGCAACAATAAGGAAGAGGTACTGACCTCCCTTAGAGGCCAGACATCGGGTATCCGTTACATCCCCGAATACGAAGACGCGGGCTTCAGAAGCCACATCGCTGGCAGACCACAAATAAACCCAGATGATCATATCGATCGCAAGCAGCGCCGCTTCATGGGCGACTCTGCTGCCTACTCCTACATTGCTCTGAAAGAAGCCATCGCAGATGCAGACCTCAGCGAAGATATGGTCAGCAGCCCGCGTACTGGCCTGATTGCAGGTTCTGGCGGTGCATCATCCAGCGACATCGTTGAAGCCGTCGACACCCTGCGCGAAAAAGGCATCCGTCGTGTAGGCCCATACCGTGTGACCCGCTCTATGGGCAGCACCGTATCGGCCAACCTGGCCACCCCATTTTCTATTCGTGGTGTGAACTACTCCATTACCTCCGCGTGTGCGACCAGCGCCCATTGTATCGGTAATGCAATGGAGCTTATCCAGTGGGGTAAGCAGGACATTATGTTCGCTGGCGGCGGCGAAGAAGAACACTGGACGCTGACCATGCAGTTTGATGCGATGGGCGCCCTTTCGACCAAGTACAACGACACCCCGGATAAGGCCTCTCGTCCTTACGATGCGACTCGCGATGGCTTTGTTATTGCCGGCGGTGCGGGCATGGTCGTTCTTGAAGAATACGAACACGCGGTCAAACGTGGCGCGACGATTTATGCCGAAATCATAGGCTATGGCGCGACCTCTGACGGCGCTGACATGGTTGCTCCTTCAGGCGAAGGCGCCGAGCGTTGCATGCGCGATGCTCTGGAAATGGCCGGCAACCCGAACATCGATTATCTGAACACCCATGGCACCAGTACGCCAGCGGGTGATATTTGCGAGCTTGACGCTGTTAAGCGTGCCTTCAGTGGTAACGTGCCCCCTTTCAGCTCAACCAAATCTCTGACTGGCCACTCTCTTGGAGCGGCGGGTGTTCAGGAAGCTATCTACTGCCTGTTAATGCAGAAAGACGGCTTTATCACCGGAAGCGCGAACGTGACTGAACGCGATCCGGGCGCGGCGGACGTGCCGCTTGTTACCGAAAACCGCGATGCCAGTTTGACGACGATCATGTCAAACAGCTTTGGCTTTGGTGGTACAAACGCCACCCTGGTATTTAAAAAGGTGTAACAAGCGGATCACCGTGGCATACCTCTATCCGGGATACCGGAGCTTACTTAATGGGGCATAAAAACTAAAAAAGTCAGGCATGTAACCCAGTGACATCGGGTTCAGTGAAACGCCTGAAAATGACCAACGGAATACAACGCATGACACAACAAGAATTACCGAATCATACGGACCCGTTATTTCAGATCGCCGAAAAATTATCGGCGGACTTCTCGCTTTTTCCCGAGTATGAAGACAACGCGGTTGATCACAAAGTTAAAGGCCTGATTGCTCCTCAGCAATGCGCTATTGAGCTGGATCGACTGAGAAAGCTCAACATCGACGACTACATTCAGAGCGTCGTTGCACCCAGCGAAAATCCTCAGCGCACTGACGCAAAGAGTATCGTTCAGCATCTCGTTGTTCGTGTAGTCTCAGAGGTCGAAGACGGGCCACTGTACTGCGCTGAAGCTGATCTCGATTTCGGTGGTCAGATTCGCCGTGTTGGCTTTATCTGCCAGAACCGCTCCCACTCCAATGGCGCGTGGGGGCCGATTCATCACAACCGTGCGGCACAACAGGCAAAGAATTACGCCAGTCGTGCGATGCCGATCATCACCTTTATCGATACCCCAGGGGCCGACGCTGGTGAGTTGGCCAATGCCAATAACCAGGCGCACTCAATCAGTCATCTTATCACCGAGATGGTGAACAACGATGTACCGACCATCGGTATTATCTGGGGCGCAGGTTACTCTGGCGGTGCTATTCCTCTGGCCGCAACCAATATTCTGCTGTCAGTACGCGATGGTATTTTCAATACGATTCAGCCGCAGGGGCTTGCCAGTATCGCTCGCAAGTACAACCTGTCATGGCAGGAATGTGCAAAGTACGTCGGCGTATCCGGCTACCAGCTGCGCGAATCCGGCGTGATTGATGGCATCATTGATTACGCACCGACCGATGCCGATGAAAAGCGTGCAAATCTGCTGCGTGCAATTACCAGTGGCATTCAATCCATCGAAGAAGGTGCGAAAGAATTTACGCGCAATAACCCTTACCTGATGGATCACTACAAGCGCAGTATTGATCGTTTTCTGAACCCATCAGAAAAACTGTCAACGCTTGAGAATAACGCGAATTTCTTCCTTGCTCAGAGCCCGACAGAACATATCAATATTTTCGGCCTGTGCTATCGCTATACTCGCTACCTGACCCTGCGTCGTCGTATTCACTCGACCACGGTTGAGAACTACGGCCGCCTTGCGGACAAAGAAATCCCAGCGGGTCAGCTGGAGCAACGCATCCAGAATGAGCAGAACCGTAAGTTCCAGAAATGGCTACAGGCGCCTGAAAAAATCGTGTACGACGATGGCCTGCAAAAGAGCTGGAAAACCTTCTGGGCGAAATACGAAGAACGTGACGAAAGCCGTAATACCATCGTCCGTCTTTTCCTGGGTGAACCAAAGAATAACTACCTGAAAGCAAAGCAGGACCTTTGCTTTAATTTCGGCCTGTATCTGTTTAACCGCTGGAAGTCTGATGCCGCGGTTAATTTCCAGGGCCTGCTTAATTACCTTGAAGACTATCGCCAGAGCCGCTTTTTGCTGCGCTCGTCCGATATTCTTGATGCCGGCGCCGTTGCCGATTTTATTGAAGACAATCCGCACCCACTGGCGGCTTATATTCGTGAGCAGTTACCACACGAAACCCGTCAGGAGCTGACCTCCGAGCGCAACGCCGAAAAAGGCAAAGGGACCCTGCGTCAGTCTCTGGCGACCGCGCTGAATACCATTCTTTCAGACGAACTACTGCCAGAAAGCATCCGTGCCGAACTGAAACTCTCGACACGTTCAGAAGCTCTGTGCAACAACGAAGAAACACAAGCGACTGAAGCCAACCGCCGAATTATTGAAGAAGCGCTGGCACCGTATATTCAGTTCCGTCAGGAAAATATTCAGAACCCGGCTAATCCAGACATCACGATTCTGGATGCCATTCTGCATGACGAACTGCGCGAAGAGTTCCGTCACGTCTGCCAGAACATGCTGGTGTTCGGCAGCCTCTACGACAACTTTATTCATAACCTGGTCAGTGTCGCGAAAGAAGCGAACAACAACCGTGCGCTTTCCCGCGACTCTGTGAAAGCACTGTTGGATAAGTCTCTGTCGGAAGCGACCAAAGGCGAAAGCTACACCATGAAGGAGCTCGAGTCTTTCAATTACTGGCTCAGCTATTTCATCAAGAGTTCGCAGAGCGGTGAATTCCTGAAGTCTGTCGAAGAGTGGAAAAAGCTCGCGTTCCCGCGCTTGTCCGAAACTCTCTTCGTGGTGATCACGTTTATTTTCGAGAAGCTTCTGCCTGAGTACTACAACGCAGAGCAATCAGGAAAGAGCTATAACGGGCGCATCAACCCGGTCAGCATCGGTCGTCGTAAAGATTTCTGGAACCGTCTGACCATGGCGTATCACGACCTGCTTATTCAGGACGTACTTGATGACACCAAACGTCAGAAGCGCACATCACCGAAGGCCATCATTGACCGTTTCTTTAATAACTTTGAAGAAATCAATGCCAACCTGATGTCAGCTGACCCAGTGGCCTTTCCGGGTTTCCGTTCTTCTATCGAAAAAGCGCTGAAAAATAATATTCAGCCATGTGGTGTTATCACCGGCCTTGCGGATATTAATATCGGTGGCAAGACACAGCGCGTCGGTGCGCTGGTATCGAACCTGGATTTCCAGGCTGGCGCATTTGATATGGCCAGTGCCGAGAAATTCTGCAAATTAATGGTCGAATGCGCTCGCCAGCAATTGCCTGTCGTTTGCTTCGTATCCTCCGGCGGCATGCAAACCAAAGAAGGTGCCGCGGCGCTCTTCTCAATGGCTGTTGTTAACGACCGTATTACCCGCTTTGTTCGCGACAATGACCTGCCTCTGGTGGTCTTTGGTTTTGGCGACTGTACCGGTGGTGCTCAGGCGAGTTTCGTAACGCACCCGCTGGCGCAAACCTATTATTTCTCAGGTACAAATATGCCGTTCGCTGGGCAGATCGTTGTACCTAGTTACCTGCCAAGTACCTGCACTCTGTCGAACTATTTATCCGTTTCTTCAGATTCAATGGACGGACTGGTTTCGAACCCATTCTTCGACGATCTCGATGAACGCCTGCGCGAAATTGACCCGGATATGCCGGTGGCACGCTATAGCGTTAACGACGTACTCGAACGCGTCCTTGAAGGTTATGTTTCTGCCGCACGCATGGCACCACTGACCGCCGAAGACGAAGTCAGCCAGAAAAAATACGGCAAGATCAACAAGGTCATGGTTCACGCACGTGGTTGTACCGCTGTTAAGCTGATCCGTAAGGCACAGGAAAACGACATTAAAGTCGTACTGATCCAGTCTGATCCGGATATGGAATCCGTACCTGTTGATATGCTTGGGCCACAGGATCGCGTTGTCTGTATTGGTGGTAACACACCGGATGAAAGTTATCTCAACGCCAAGTCTGTCTTGCGCATTGCTCATCACGAAGGGGTTGATGCACTGCACCCAGGGATTGGCTTCCTGTCAGAAAGCAGCCAGTTCGCTGCACTCTGTGGCAACCACGACATTAATTTTGTTGGCCCACCGGTCTCCTCAATGGAAACCATGGGTAACAAATCGAACGCCATTAACACCGCGATGCGCGTGAACGTGCCTGTTGTCCCCGGCTCTCACGGTATTCTGACCAGCTCCGCGAATGCCGCGAGCGTTGCAGATGAAATTGGCTACCCGGTACTGCTTAAAGCCGTACATGGTGGTGGCGGTAAAGGGATTCAGGTTGTTGAATCAGCAGACCGCATTCACGCCCTGTTCCACCAGATTTCTACCGAAGCAAAAGCCGCCTTTGGTAATGGTGATGTTTACCTCGAGAAATATGTGACGTCTCTGCGCCACATTGAGGTTCAGGTTCTGCGTGACTCTCAGGGCAACACCAAAATCCTTGGCCTGCGTGACTGCTCCGTTCAGCGCAATAACCAGAAAATTTTCGAAGAGTCAGGCTCTACCATGCTGCCGCGCGAGCTGGAGCAAGGTGCCTACGATTACGCAGAAAAACTGGCAGACGCTGTCGACTATGTTGGCGCCGGTACCGTTGAGTTTATTTTTGACCTCGACAACATGGCGATCTACTTCATGGAGATGAACACCCGTCTTCAGGTTGAACACCCTGTGACCGAACTGGTTTCTGGTATCGACATTGTCTCGACTCAGTTCCGTATTGCGGAAGGTGGTGATATCGCTGATCTGAAACCAGATCACAAAGGCTACGCCATTGAAGTTCGTATCAACGCCGAAAAAGCCGTATTCAAAGGCGATGACGTGGAGTTTGTTCCAACACCAGGAACGATCCGCGAATGTGTATTACCGAAATACGACCACATCGAATTAATTTCGATGGCTGCCGCAGGCAAGCAGGTATCGCCGTTCTACGACAGCATGGTCGCGCAGATCATCTGTTATGGCGAAGACCGTAACGACACCATCGCAAAATTGCGTAAGTACCTGGATGAAGTAAAAATCACCGGCGTATGCACCAACATCCCGCTTCTCAAGCGCGTGCTGGACGACAACGTATTTGTTGATGGCGTTTACGATACGACTTATCTGCCGAAATTCCTGGATCGGATTGATCTCGATGCACTGATTAAAGACATCGAAGACGCGGCAGACATGAACGCAGATGCCGTCGACGCCTCGCAGCTCAAAATTGAAGGCTCAGACGAACTGAAAGTACTTTCACCGTCGACCAGTATTTTCTACGGTTCATCTTCTCCGAGTGAGCCTGCCTTTGTGAAAGAAGGTGACGTGATTGATGTTTCTCAGACCCTGTGTCTGATGGAAGCCATGAAAATGTTCACACCGCTGAGCCTTAAACAGTTTAACCGTGCTGGCAGTCAGCTCTATCCGGCTAAGCAGAAGTTTAAGGTAACTCGTGTTATGAACACGGATGGTCAGCAAGTGAATCAGGGCGACCTGCTCTTCGTTGTGAAACCTGTCGCTGAGGCCTGATCGCTCGTCTCACGCTTGTGATCAGCTCAGTTAATAAAAAAGCCCGCAATTGCGGGCTCTTTTATGTGTTCTTTTTATTGATAGGCTTCGTTGATCAGATTACTGGTTTCCTGCAGGAGCTGATCTCTGACCATAGTTCTCGCCCGGTGCAGACGGCTCTTAACCGCCGCGACTGACTGCCCTGTTTTATCCGCGATTTCACGATTAGTCAGCTGTTCATAATCCTTCATCAGCAGTACTTCGCGATATGTATCGGGAAGATCACGGATAGCCCGCGTCAGGTCGATCAATTGATCCTGCTCAGGCGTCGTGTTCAACCACTCCAGGGCGGTACCATCACCATGCGGGTCGAAATCAAAGGCAACACGCCCCAACCTGCGACACTCGCGCCGAGTTGTCGTAAAAAGCCATGAAGATAACGCTGCTACGATTTTAAGACTGTCTAAGCGGCGCGATACAGTGATCAGTACTTCCTGCACGGCATCATCGACGTCATTAATCACACAGTGCTTCATTGCGTAGTTGTGAATATTCGGGCGAACTGCCTTCAGCAGCTCAGATAAGGCCTTATCATCCCCCGCCTGAGCGCGCTCAATAACCGCTTCCTGAATTTCCTTAATAGTCACCGAACCAACTCCTTATCCCTTTCAGTGAAATATTTTTTCTCGCTGGTGAATCCTTTTTGAATCCTGCCGCCTCTTATAGAGACCTACCGCCAGACTGTCACCTCATTACGAGCACAGCGGCCTAGTTTTATAGAAGTTTGACTATTTTTCTACAGGAGAAACCCGAATGACGACCGAAATGATGTCACTGCTGACGTTTGCGATGACCTGCCTGATTGTTCTGTTACTTCAGGCCACCATTGCAATGAAAGCGTATGGGATATCGTACTTTATGAGCAACCGCGATGAAGCACCCGCTGAGGAAAGCCCTCTCGCGCAACGCTTTAACCGGATTGTCAGCAACAACATTGAAACAGGTTTCATCTTTGTCGCTCTGGTTCTGGTCGCTGCACAAACAGAGATTTCAAACGGGCTGACCGTTTTGGGCTCAATTGTGTTTGCCGCAGCACGTATTGTTTACCCTGTGATCTATGCGGCGGGCATCCCTGTAGTCCGTACCCTGGTCTGGGACACTGGCATCGTTGCCCTGTTTGTTATCTTCACAGGCATCGTGACTGCCTGATAGCGCACAACCTTTGCCAAAACACTAAAAAAGCCCTCGGTACAGACAGAGGGCTTTTTGATTTAAGCAGTGAGAAGAACCCGCTCAGCTATTCTGGATCATTTTCTCTTTCATTGAATGCAGCAGGTCACGCAGTTTGGCCGCCTCTTCAAAGTTCAGATCCTTCGCAGCTTTAAACATATCGTCCTCAATTTTGGATATGCGTTTCCCGAGTTCCGCTGCGTTCAGGTGCTGCCAATCGTCCGCCGAATAGCCTGCTTCCTTCTCTGCCACCTGCTGACGAGCACGTCCTCGCTGCTTGCCTTTTTTACCCGGAGGCGGAGCAGCCTCAAGAATATCTTCGACTGACTTCATAACACCTTTCGGTGTAATACCATGCTCTTCATTAAAGGCGAGCTGCTTCTCACGACGGCGATCAGTTTCATCCATTGCCCGCTGCATTGAATCGGTCACACGGTCAGCGTACAAAATCGCTTTACCATTCAGGTTACGTGCCGCCCGACCTATGGTCTGAATCAGAGAGCGCTCAGAACGCAAAAAGCCTTCTTTATCGGCATCGAAAATAGCAACCAGAGAAACTTCCGGAATATCCAGACCTTCCCGCAGGAGGTTAATCCCCACCAGCACATCGAACTCACCTAAGCGCAGATCGCGGATGATCTCAACCCGCTCAACCGTATCAATATCGCTGTGCAGATACCGAACGCGAACCTGCTGTTCATGCAGGAACTCGGTCAGATCTTCGGCCATCCGCTTCGTCAGTACGGTAATCAGAATCCGCTCGCCCTTCTCAACCCGCTGATGAATTTCATGCAGAGAGTCATCCACCTGACCTGTGGCCGGGCGAATTTCAATTTCAGGGTCCACCAGCCCGGTCGGGCGAACTACCTGCTCGACGACGTTGTCCTGATGATCCTTCTCATAAGGCCCTGGAGTCGCGGAAACAAATATGCACTGTGGCACAATCGATTCCCACTCTTCAAAACGCATAGGCCGGTTGTCCAGTGCCGATGGCAAACGGAAACCGAACTGAACCAGAGTTTCTTTACGAGAGCGGTCCCCCCGGTACATGCCGCCAATCTGCGGAATCGTCACGTGCGACTCATCAACGAACACCAGGGCATCGTTGGGAATGTAATCAAACAAGGTCGGCGGCGCATCGCCTGCTGCGCGCCCCGACAGATATCGGGAGTAATTCTCGATACCCGAGCAGTACCCAAGCTCCTGCATCATTTCAAGATCGTACTTGGTGCGCTGCTCAAGTCGTTGCGCTTCTACCAGAAGATTCTCTTTGCGATAGTACTCAAGGCGCTCTTTCAGCTCTTCCTTAATACCTTCAATGGCATCCAGAATTTTCTCGCGTGGCGTCACATAGTGCGTTTTCGGGTACACAGTGACACGCGCCAGGCGGCTGTAGATCTGGCCAGTCAGCGGGTCGAACGTGCTTAACTGCTCGACCTCATCATCAAATAACTCCACACGGATAGCTTCATCATCGCTTTCCGCCGGGAAGATATCGATCACCTCACCGCGCACACGATAAGTACCGCGATGGAAGTCTGCGTCATTGCGGGTGTACTGCAACTCCGCCAGTCTGCGCAGAATGTCACGTTGATTGACCTGATCACCGCGCACAAGGTGCAACATCATCTTAAGGTAAGAATCAGGATCACCCAGACCATAAATAGCCGACACGGTGCAGACGATAATGGCATCACGACGCTCCATCAGCGCTTTAGTCGCAGACAAACGCATCTGCTCAATGTGCTCGTTCACCGAGGCGTCTTTATCAATGAAAGTATCAGACGACGGGACGTAGGCTTCTGGCTGGTAGTAGTCGTAGTACGACACGAAGTATTCAACGGAGTTATTCGGGAAGAACTCTTTGAACTCCCCGTACAACTGCGCTGCTAATGTTTTATTGTGGGCCATTATGATGGCCGGACGCCCACACCGGGCAATCACGTTGGCCATGGTGTAGGTCTTACCGGAGCCCGTTACACCCAGCAAAGTTTGTTTGAGCAGGCCGGCATCGACACCTTTCACAAGGCCATCAATAGCTTTTGGCTGGTCGCCTGCGGGCGAATATTTGGATGACAGCTCGAATGGCTTACTCATGAGGATTCCAGTTAACGTCTAAATCCAGTAAGATTATACGTTGTTTTAGGGCCTATTTTGAGGCCCGCTATTTTTTAGGCACACATCGTGGCCGTGCTAGAGGAAAGTACATTGGATCTTAAATTGTCTGATCGCGTTCAACTGATCAAGCCATCCCCGACCCTGGCGGTGACCAACCGTGCAGCAGAGTTACGAGCGGAAGGCAAAGACATTATCGGGCTCGGTGCTGGCGAACCGGATTTTGATACTCCGGACCACATCAAAGCAGCGGCTGCAGAAGCTATCGATAAGGGCTTCACCAAGTACACAGCCGTTGACGGTACCCCCGGTCTCAAGTCTGCCATTATCGACAAGCTGAAAGCAGACAATGGCCTCAGTTACGAACCGAACCAAATTCTGGTTTCCTGTGGTGGTAAGCAGAGCTTCTTCAACATGGCTCTCGCGCTGATCAACCCAGGTGACGAAGTCGTGATTCCAGCGCCGTACTGGGTATCTTACCCGGATATGGTCAAAATCGCGGAAGGCGAACCTGTCATCATCGAGACCGATGAATCGACTCGTTTTAAAATCACCCCAGAGCAGCTGGACGCGGCCATCACAGACAAAACCCGTCTGGTGGTACTGAACAGCCCGTCAAACCCATCTGGCGTGGCATACACCAAAGATGAATTTATTGCTCTCGGCGACGTTCTGCGTAAATACCCAGACGTACTGATCGCAACCGACGACATGTACGAGTACATCTGGTGGGCTGACTTTGGTTTCGAAAACATCGTTACTGCCAACCCAGACCTGTACGAGCGCACTATCGTTCTGAACGGTGTCTCAAAAGCCTACAGCATGACTGGCTGGCGCATCGGCTACGCGGCAGGCCCGGCTAAGCTGATCGGCGCAATGAAGAAAATTCAGTCACAGAGCACGTCTAACCCTGCGTCTATCTCTCAGGTTGCTGCAGAAGCAGCACTGCGTGGCGGCCGTGATTGCGTGACTCCGATGGTTACCGCATTTAAAGAACGTCACGATTACATCGTTGATGCACTGAACGGTATTCCGGGCATCACCTGTATCCCAGGCGATGGTGCTTTCTATGCCTACCCTTGCGTGAAAGGCGCTATGGAAAAACTGGGCATTACTGACGACGTTGAATTTGCTGAGAAGCTTCTCAGTGATGCAGGCGTTGCTCTGGTTCCTGGCTCAGCCTTCGGTACACCGGGTTATATGCGTCTGTCGTTCGCGACTAGCATGAATACTCTTCGTGATGCCGTTGCCCGACTGAGTAAAGCGTTGAGCTAATTGCTCAAGCTATCAGTTAGCAACTCTCATAAAAAAGCCCGCTGATGCGGGCTTTTTTATTGGTAGAACTGCCAGTTCAGCAATGAGCTTAAACGCCCAGATATTCGCGTAGCTCTGGGTCGCTGAAGATGTATTCCCACAGACGGTCGAGTACATCGTTTACCCATTTTTCGTTGTATTCTTTCACCGGTGCCGCAGCCACACGACGCGATTCGCTCAGACCATACGGCTTAGTGAACGTCGTATTACCATCCAGTACCGTCATATTGAATCGAATACTGACACTGCAGGCTGTGACCAGAAAACCTTCATTACAGCTGTAACGGAAACGATTCACCGCCAGCTCAAGCTTCACCGGATCAAGCGGGCTTTCACCACCGAACCCGAGTTGCGTCATGCTGTCCTGCAAGCGACGCGTCAGCACCGCCGACAATTCATCCTGAACATACAAAGGAGAGTTTTCGGCCAGACGTCCACCACGGCTACCCAGCGACTGACGCTCGTCAGGGCTGATTTCTTCGCGGTTGTCGACCACACGAATCAAGGCACCACGGGACACCGACGCAGCGGGCTGCTCGATTTCATAGTTCTCGCTCAGTTCAATGGTCTGCGGTGCAAGAACACACCCCGTCAGGCCGGTGGCCAGCACAGTGCTGGCCAGCAAAGTCAGAACGCTCTTACGCATTCGGTACATCCTTCTCTGCACGTTTAAATACCCACTCTGTGGCGGTCGATTCTTCTTCAGAAAAGCGATAGCCCGCCACATCAAATTTCTTCAGATCTTCAGGGTTATCAATACGCTGAGTGATCTGGTACGCCGCCATCAGGCCTCGCGCTTTTTTCGCATAAAAACTGATAATTTTGTACTTACCGTTTTTCTCATCACGAAACACTGGCGTGATCAGGTCTGCTTTTAACGCCTTCGGCTTCACCGACTTGAAGTACTCGTTCGACGCCAGGTTCACGATGGTATTGATACCAGATTGCTCAGTGAGTTCATTCAGAGCGTCGGTGATCTTGTCGCCCCAGAAAGCATAAAGATCCTTGCCGCGATCGTTGCCGAGTTTCGTACCCATCTCAAGGCGATACGGCAGAATCAGATCCAGCGGACGCAGCAAACCATACAAACCTGAAAGAATACGCAGGTGACCCTGTGCGTAATCCAGGTCGTCTTTGCTCATATTGTCGGCATCAAGGCCGGTATAAACGTCCCCTTTAAACGCCAGCACAGCGGCTTTTGATTCCCCTTCAGGAAAAGGAATCTTCCAATCACTGTAACGCTGCACGTTCAGCTCAGACAATTTCGGGCTCAGCTTCATCAGAGCGCCGATTTCGTCCGGAGAATACTTACGCAATACATCGATCAACTCAGCCGAATCATCCAGATAATCTGGCAGACTGTACTGATCCGTAACCGGCGGTGTCTCAAAATCCAGAGTCTTGGCGGGTGAAAGCAATGTAAGCATGTCGATCCTCAGCAGATATTGGTTGCGGTCATGATACCTTGTGCCCGCGTAACTCCCAAACGTGTCCTGTGTTTTGGCATTCCGGCCCGTTATGTCCGGTCAGGGCTGCCAATGCAGCCACTGTAATAAAGATGTGAGAATGGCCGACACAGGATAAATTCACTCTGTCGTGTTTCCTCAAACGAGTCATCAAGAGGTGTTATAAATGGCAAAAGATATTCAGGGGCTGGGCTTAGGTCTGGCGGTACGCTTTTCTGGCAGTGAGTTCGCCAGGAAGTACAAGCTCCGCCGTCCGGCAGAAAAGCTGGCCTACGCAGGCACCAAGAAAGGCTTCGAAGTCATCGGTCAGATGGTGGCAAAGAAGAAAGCTAAGAAATCCGAAGATCCTAAAATGCTGCCAGAGCCGAGCACGGCTGGCCTGTTCGACCTGACCCTGTCAGAAGAACAACAGATGATCAAAGACACCGTGCGTTCATACGCCGAAGAAGTTGTCCGCGGTCTGGCGCACGATGCCAACGAAGACATGAAACTGCCGGAAACTTACCTGCAGGACATCATGGACCTCGGCCTGAACTACTTCTCAGTGCCAGAAAGCATGGGCGGCGCGGCTCAGAGCTACAGCCCGACCACCAACGCCATCATTGCTGAAGAGCTCGCCTGGGGCGACTTCTCACTGGCCTACGCCACACTGGCCCCCGTTGCAGTCGCAAATGCCATCGTTAAATGGGGCAACCAGAAGCAGAAAGAAAAGTACCTGCCTGAGTACCTGGCAGAAACGCCTGTTAAAGCAGCGATTGCGGTACAGGAACCTACCCCTCTGTTTGATCCGGCAAAACTGTCAGCAAAAGCGAAGAAAACCAAAGCCGGTTACACCATCTCAGGGGTTAAGAGCCTGGTACCGTTTGGCGGCGAAGCGTCAATGTATCTGGTGGCAGCGCGCTACAAGCGTCGTAACCGTCTGTTTATTGTTCCGGGTGATGCACCAGGCGTTCAGTGGCAAGCAGCTCCGGCCATGGGCCTGCGCGCTACCGCAACGGGCACACTGACTCTCGACAAAGTACTGCTCGGCCCGGATGCCCTGCTCGGCGATGACAGCTTTAACTTTGAAGCCTTTATGGACCTCGGCCAACTGCACTGGTGTGCACTGGCCATCGGTGCCTGTCAGGCAGCACTCGATTATCTGATTCCTTACGTGAATGAGCGTGAAGCCTTCGGCGAGCCAATTTCTCACCGTCAGGCGGTAGCCTTTATGGTTGCGAATATCGGTATCGAACTCGAATCTATGCGCCTGATGGTCTGGCGCGCAGCGGCACTTGCTGAAGCTGGCAAGCCATTCCATCGCGAAGCCTACCTTGCACACATCCTGTGTTCTGAAAAAGCCATGGAAATCGGCACCAACGCAGTTCAGCTGCTGGGTGGCCATGGTTTCACCAAAGAACACCCAGCTGAGCGCTGGTATCGTGATCTGCGGGTTCTGGCCTGCATCAACGGCGGCATGCACCTGTAAGGAGAAGCACAGATGATTAATTTAGAAAATCCGAAAAAATTCCGTGCCCTTGTTAACCAGGCACACCAGGTGGCGGCGAGTGTTTTCCGTCCGGTATCGCGTAAGTACGACCGTTCTGAGCACGCTTACCCAGTCGAACTGGACATGCTGGCCTCCATCATGGACGGCATGAACGACGGCACCACAGGCGAAGGCGCCGGTGCTGGCAAACTGAAGCAGGATAACGGCCCGAAGAAAGAAGGCATCCAGAACGGCACCAATATGTCGACAGTACTGTCTCTGGCGGAGCTGTGCTGGGGTGACGTTGGCCTGTCTCTGACATTGCCACGTCAGGGCCTGGGTAACGCCGCGATTGCAGCAGTTGCCGACGACGAGCAGTTTGCACGTTTCGGTGGTAAGTGGGCAGCGATGGCCATTACTGAACCAGGTTTCGGTTCTGACTCGGCAGCTGTTCGTACCACGGCGATTCGTGATGGCGACGAGTACATCATCAACGGTGAAAAAATCTACGTTACCTCAGGCGAACGTGCTGACTGCGTTGTGGTCTGGGCGAGCGTTGACCGCTCTCTTGGCCGTGCGGCGATTAAGTCGTTCATCGTAGAGAAAGGCACGCCGGGCATGGAAGTTGTCCGTCTTGAGAAGAAGCTGGGTATTAAAGCGTCTGACACCGCTGCGATCACTTTCACCGACTGCCGCATTCCAGCGAGCAACCTGCTGGGTGATCCAGAGGTTAACGTTGAAAAAGGCTTTGCCGGTGTCATGCAGACCTTCGATAACACCCGCCCGGTCGTTGCGGCCATGGCGATTGGTGTGGCTAAGGCCTCTATCGATCGCACCCGCGAACTGCTCAAGCAGCTCAAGGTAAAAACCGATTACCGCACGCCGTACAAACTGGCCTCACAACTCGAAGCCAAACTGTATCGCTATGAAGCAGAATGGGAAGCAGCACGCTTGCTGACTCTCAAAGCTGCATGGATGGCCGACAACGGTATGCCGAACTCTAAAGAGGCGTCCATGTCGAAAGCTAAGGCTGGTCGTACTGCGAACGAAATTACCCTTGGCTGTGTCGAGATGCTTGGCATGCTGGGTTACGGCGAAGACGAACTGCTTGAGAAGTGGTCGCGTGACTCGAAGATTCTCGACATCTTCGAAGGCACACAGCAGATCCAGCAGCTGATTGTTGCTCGTCGTCTGCTCGGCAAATCATCCGCCGAACTGAAGTAATCTGTACGACAAACTAAGCACGGGGCCTGGCGCCCCGTTGCTGTATTAACAATGATAATTTTCCGGTAACGTCGCACTCCGGACTTTCGAGCGAGACTCTTACCCGTATGACTCAATACAACGAAAAACTGGTTTCACTGCCGAATATTCTGACGCAATTGGCAAGCCAGGCCACAAGCATTCCGATCAAGCTGAAAGGTGTGTATGAACTGGCAACCAGCAAACCTGAGAAAGAGAAATCAATCGGACTTCTGCTTGAGAAACACGCACGCCAGCGCCCAGAACACATCGCTATCCGCTACGAAGATGTGACTTACACCTATGATCAGGTAAACCGTAAAGCGAACCAGATCGCGCATTATCTGACCTCTCAGGGCATCGGCAGCGGTGATGTGGTTGCCGTGGTTCTTGAGAACCGTCCGGAAACCCTGATTTCAGTACTGGCCATCGTCAAGCTCGGTGCCATTGCCTCCATGATCAACACCAGTCAGCGTGGCGACGTACTGCTGCACAGCCTGACCCTGGTCAAACCGAAAATAATCATCGTTGGCGAAGAGATGCTGGAGAACGTTAAGACGGTCGAAGGTGATCTCGATGACGCTTCGCTGAAGTCGCTGCATTATCTGCGCGACACCGGCGAAACTGCATGCCCAGAGCACTACACCAACATCCTGACGGCCATCGAAGGCCAGTCGGACAAAAACCCGGATTCCACCAAAAAAGTGAAAATGCACCAGCCGTGCTATTACATTTTCACCTCCGGTACCACCGGCCTGCCAAAAGCCTCCGTGATGAGCCACTATCGCTGGTTCAAGTCGCTGGCGGGCATGGGTCTGGCGTCCATGAACATGAGCAGCAAAGACATTCTGTATGTGTCTCTGCCGCTGTACCACAACAACGCACTGACTGTATCCATGGCTGCAGTTCTGGGTTCAGGCGCCTGTATGGCGATTGCGCGTAAGTTCTCAGTGTCACGTTTCTGGGACGACATCCGTCACCACAACGCGACGGGCTTCTGCTACATCGGCGAGCTGTGCCGCTACCTGCTGAATGCGCCGGCCAAGCCGTCGGACTCCCAGCACAACATCCGTGTCTGTGTCGGTAACGGCCTGCGCCCGGACATCTGGATGCAGTTTAAAAACCGTTTCAACATTGATCACATCAATGAGTTCTACGGTGCATCCGAGTGTAATCTGGTATTCACCAACGCCTTTAACCTCGATAAAACAGCGGGTTTCTGCCCTCTTTCGTACAACATCGTTAAGTACGACATCGAAGAAGACGCACCACTGCGTGATGACAAAGGCTTTATGATTCCGGTGCAACCGGGCGACAGCGGCCTGCTGATCACCGAGGTGAACGACAAGCAACCGTTTGAAGGCTACACCGACGAAGACGCCACCAACAGCAAACTGCTGCGCAACGTCTTCAAGAAGGACGACTGCTGGTTTAACACCGGAGACCTAGTGAATAACCAGGGTTACAAGCACGTATCCTTCGCTGACCGCCTGGGTGATACCTTCCGCTGGAAAGGCGAGAACGTCGCCACCACAGAAGTTGAATCCATCCTGATGGAACTCGACAGCATCGAACACGCCGTTGTCTACGGTGTTCAGATCCCTCACACCGATGGTCGTGCGGGCATGGCAACCATTACGCCATCTGTCCCTCTGGAAGAGTTCGACTGGGCAGCGCTGTCTAAGCACGTTCGTGAGAAAATGCCTGCTTACGAGATTCCGGTATTCATCCGCGTGCGCGAGCAGCAGGAAGTCACCGGCACCTTCAAATATCGTAAAGTGGAGCTCAAGAAAGAAGCCTACCACCTCGATAAAGTGGGCGATGAGCCAGTGTATGTGATCGTTGGCAAAGACAACGATTACACCGAGCTCACCAGCGATACCGAAGCGAAAATCGACGCAGGTGAACTCAGCCTCTGATCATCTGACGGTTATCGTCATTGCCAGTGCAGTCATTCTGCACTGGCATCCCCTTCTTAACGCCTGAACCTTTCCCCTATCCCCGCCCCCTTGTGGTAGAATTCGCCGCTTTCTTTGCACGCTTGCGCGAAGTTACGCCGCAAACATGAGGACACAAGACATGACAGTACCTGTCGGAATTATCATGGGCTCCAAGAGCGACTGGCCCACCATGAAGCACGCAGCCGATATGTTGGACCTGCTGGGCGTAGACTACGAAGTCAAAGTCGTTTCGGCGCACCGCACCCCCGACCTGCTGTTTGACTACGCAAAAACCGCACACGAGCGTGGCCTCAAGGTCATCATCGCGGGCGCAGGCGGCGCAGCGCACCTGCCGGGCATGGCAGCATCCCAGACCTCACTGCCAGTATTGGGTGTACCGGTAAAATCCCGCGCCCTGAACGGCATTGACTCACTGCTCTCCATCGCTCAGATGCCAGGCGGCGTAGCCGTTGGTACACTGGCCATCGGTGATGCAGGCGCGAAAAACGCAGGTCTGCTGGCCGCACAGATTCTGGCCACCTCAGACGCTGACCTGATGAAGCGTGTTGACGAGTTCCGCGAAACTCAGAAGAACACCGTATTGTCGCAGCCAGATCCACGAATTATTGAATAACCGCAGCACGGACATCCCGATGAAAGTAGGTATTTTAGGTAACGGCCAGCTTGGCCAGATGTTAGAAACCAGTATCACTGATCTTAAGGATATTGAGGTTTCACTGTACGACCTGCGCGCGCACACCGACGAAGCGCTGGAAGCATTTATTGCCTCGGTCGACATCCTCTCGTACGAGACAGAAAACATCCCGGCGCACATCGTGACCTTACTTGAGCCACACGCCGACAAGCTCTACCCAGGCCTGAACGCCCTGAAAACCTTCCAGAATCGTCTGCTGGAGAAAAATGCACTGCGTAACGCAGGCATCGCCACCGCAGAATTCCGTGCCGTGAACTCACTCGAAGACGTTCATACAGCGGTACAAGAACTCGGCCTGCCGATCGTGATGAAAACCACGACCGAAGGTTACGATGGCAAAGGCCAGTTTGTACTGCGTACGCCAGACGACGCAGCACCGGCCTGGAACTCCATCGGCAATCGCGAACTCATCGCTGAAGCCTTTGTACCTTTCGAGCGCGAAACCTCAGTTATTGCCAGCCGCGACCGCGACGGCAATATCGTCGTATTCCCAATGACCGAAAACGTACACCACGAAGGCATCCTGCGTTACAGCCTCTACCCTGCACCGGCACTCTCACAAGAGAAAGCTGAGCAGGCTGAACGCTATATCCGTCAGCTAGCAGAAAGCCTCGACTACGTCGGCACCATTACCCTTGAGCTGTTCGACACCGAAGACGGCCTTGTTGGCAACGAAGTAGCACCACGTGTACACAACTCTGGCCACTGGTCGATTGAAGGCACCGAAGCCTCTCAGTTCCGTAACCACATGCTGGCCATCACAGGCAAAAGCCTCGGCGCGACCGAGCCTAAGTTTGCCTCCGTCGCTATGCTCAACGTGATCGGCGAAGAAACTCCGGCAGAAAAAGCCGAAAGCATCGACAACGCCTACCGTCATTCCTACGGCAAAGAAGCACGCCCTGCCCGTAAGCTCGGCCACGTCACCGTGACAGGCAATACCGATGCAGAACGCGACGCCACCATCACAGAACTGAACGCCCTGATGCCCGAAGGCATCTGGCCACCGAAACACTAAGTGGAGCTGACCGGATTATGGGTAAATCACTCCAGGATCAACTGCTGGGCCTCGGTTTAACCGACAACAAAAAGCAGAAGAAAAACGAAAAAGAGAAAAAGCGCCAGGAACACCTGAAGCGCACCGGGCAGGAAAACAACGCCGACGAGTCCCGCGAAAAAGCGGAGCAAGCGCGTAAAGAAAAAGCCGCCCGCGACAAAGAACTGAACAAACAACGCGACGAAGAAGCCCAGAAAAAAGCCATCAAGGCTCAGGTGCAGCAACTCGTCGACAACAACCTGATCAGCGCTGCACAAGGCGACATCAAGTATCAGTTTGTTGATGGCAAGAAAGTAAAAAGCCTCTACGTTGATCAGGCTGTATGGGACCGCCTGTCGAAAGGCCAACTGGCGATCATCGCGCATCGCAACAGCTACGCAGTGATTCCACTGCAAGTAGCTAAGAAGATCCGTGAGCGCGACGACGGCCACTTTATCGTGATCGCCGAACAGACCGACGGCCAGATGGATGAAGATGATCCGTATGCAGCGTATCAGATCCCAGATGATCTGATGTGGTGATTGAAACGAAAAGCCCGCTTATTAAGCGGGCTTTTTTGTTGGTAATCAGGGAATCTCGCCATCCCAAACATCAGCAAAACCAGCATTGCCGCAATGGATATGAAGAGTTGTATAAAGACTTTCGAGAATCGAGTCCAGATCACTCTGCCCACTAGTATCGTCCACGATCTTCCAGTAAAGCCTCGCCAAAGCGATTACGTCCTGCTCACTGGCAACACCAGTTTCAATCACATTTAAAATCGACGCATCTTCTGCTGCGCTAGCAAAGCGAACAAGAATGGATTTTTCTTCTTCAGTTAAAACGTCAGTCATTTCAGTCGGTTAAACTTTAAACTCAATGGGATCTTTCGATACAAAACCCTTCTTTCTCATGACCGTAATAGCAATAATCTGTCGATGATCATTACCTGTTCGATCAATACTCATTTCAACAGCACACGGTATATTGATGTCTGTTTTAGTGCAGCGTACGTTAAATGTATCGAGATGTTTGAGCAGAAGAAGTTTTCTGATATGAACGGTAGTAAGGCGATTAAAGATTCCTTTCAGCTCAGTTAGCGTGATCCCTGGGTTATTTCTCGGATGGTTCATTCGATCCTTCACGAAGTGAACCGACATTTTGAAGCTCAATCTATCCTGGGAAAATTGTTCATTGAGAACACTTTCCAATGTCGATATTTCATCCAATGAAATACTCATGTTACTTCCCTTTAAATTTTCTATAGATTTCTTCCAATTTCGTATTGAGTTCGTCAGAGGTTTTCGCGCGTACAACCCCCGCTTCTTGGGATTCAGTTACTGTGCCAATTCGTACCTCGAATTCCACATTATCAAAAGATTCAACAAAAACAGCCTCGCCCGACTCCTTGTCTATAAATGAGGCATAATTATCGTCGATCGACATATCAAATTTCATAAAAATCCCCTACACCATATCACCCATACAACCAACCGACATCGTATGGCTACAGCCCCATATATACAATACGGAAGAAAAAAATAAGATCATTCACCTCATCACCAGAACAATAAGCCTGCGCTAGATGGATGAAGACGATCCGTATGCAGCGTATCAGATCCCCGATGACCTGATGTGGTGATGGATACGAAAAGCCCGCTTAATAAGCGCACTGCTGTCCCACAGTTTTGGGATCATATAACGAGCCTCATCTGAGGCTCGTTT